>CBFGVM010000254.1:0-6292 GCA_965652015.1 uncultured Alphaproteobacteria bacterium | reverse complement strand
GCCGTAAGGACCCGGACCTTTCGGCGCCTTCCACGCCTCGACCTTCCCAGTGTCGGGATTTGCGCGTCCGTAGACCCCGCTTTGGCCGGTGAACCATACGATGCCGTTCTTGTCGAATGCCAACGTGTTGAGGTTGGCGCGCGAAAACTCCTTCGGCAATGGGAACAGCTTGACCTCTTTGCTCTTGGCGTCGACGCGCGCGATGGCGTTCTGGCCGCCTTCAGTCAGCCAGGCGTTGCCGTCGGGGCCGACGATCACGCCGTGCGGCGCCGCGCCGGGCCCGAGCGGGATCTTTTCGAGGTGGCCGGTCTTGGGATCGAAGCGGCCGGCAAATCCTTGGCTCTGGCCGCTGAACCAGACCGCGCCATCCGCGGCCGGCGCGACATCGTGCGGGAAGGAGCCGGAAGGCAGCTGGTAGAACGTCATTTCTGCCGCTTGCACGATGCTCGCGGCAAGGACCAACGCGGCGGGAGCGAAGAGAATGCGGATCATGACCTTTCCTCCGTCAGCCCATAGGCCCTCTCGAGCCCCATGCAAGATCCTGGTTAGAAGTGCTCGCGATCGTCGTGGCGCGCGAAGAGCTCGCTCCCACCTGGGAACGGTCACTCGGCCGCACGGCGGCCGGGCATCCAGCGATCGGCCAGCGCATCGTCGGACTGCTTGGCGTCGACCCACATCCTCGCACCGACCCGCCCGCCGCCGGCAAACTCGATCTGCTTCCAGAACGGCGCACGAGTCTTGAGATAGTCCATCAGGAACTCGGCGGCGGCGAAAGCGTCCTGGCGATGGGCGGCCGCGGTGACGACGAGGACGATGTCCTCTCCCGGCAGGATCCGGCCATACCGGTGTACGACGGTGACGCCGAGCAGCGGCCAGCGACGCTCGGCCGCCTCGACGTGGCGGGCGATTTCGGCTTCCGCCATCCCCGGATAATGCTCAAGCGTCATGGCAACGAGCGGCGTACCCGCTTCGTCCTGTCGGCAAATGCCGGCGAAGGTAACGATGGCGCCGATATCGCCGCGGCCGCGGCGGAGCTCGGCTGCCTCGCTGGCGGCGTCGAACGGCTCGCGCTGCAGTCGGACGGTGCCCATCTGCGTCTCCGCCTCGTCCCGTCCTAGCCCCCCGTCATCGGCGGGAAGAAGGCGATCTCGCGCGCGTCCGCAATGGCTGCGTCGGGCCTGACGTGAGCGCGATCGATCGCAGCGCGGATCACCTTCGGATTCTCGAATGCGTGGGCGTATTCCTCGCTACGCTGGCTGAGCCACGTCATGAGATCGGCGACCGTCGCAATGCCCGCCGGCGGATCGATCTCCTCCTCGGGCTTACCGATGCGCTCGCGTACCCAGGCGAAATAACGAAGCTTCACCGCTCAATCCTCGGTCAGGTGCTGCACACCGGCGCGGAAATAGTCCCAGCCGGTGTAGAGCGTCAGCAATGCCGACAGCCACAGCAGCGCAAGCCCGATGGGCGTCACCACCAGGAAGACCGCGTCGCCTGCCTCGCCGGCTATGAGGAACCCGACGGCAACGAGCTGGAGCGTCGTCTTCCATTTGGCGAGCTGCGTGACCGGTACGCTGACGCGCAACTCGGCGAGATATTCGCGCAGGCCGGATACTAGAATCTCGCGGCAAAGAATGACGATCGCCGCCCATAGCGACCAGCCGCGGATGGTACCGTCGGCAGCCAACATCAGAAGGCACGAGGCCACCAAGAGCTTGTCCGCAATCGGATCGAGCATGCGGCCGAAGGCCGATTGCTCGCCCCATTTTCGCGCGAAATAGCCGTCGAGGACGTCGGTCACTCCCGCGCTGATGAAGATGACCACCGCGACCCAGCGCAGCCACAGGCCGCCCTGGAGAATGTCCTGCCAGTAGAGACAGGCGACGACCGCCGGCACCGCGGCGATGCGGGCATAGGTCAAGAGGTTCGGCACCGCGAGCTGCCGCGGCGAAACCTGGCGCGAAGTGACCGTATTCATGGACCGAAGGAATACCTTTCCCGCGCCGGCGTCAAACCGGTATGTCAGCACCGCCCCGCCGTTTTCCACGGCTGGGTCCGGCATAGCGCATAAGCATGACAATCAGTTGCCAAGATAGATAGGACGAGAATTCGGGATCTGCAGGCCTGTTCTGCTGGTAGCGAGTGCTATTCCGCGCGCTCATGGAAGAAGTCGTAGATCTTGCGGGCGGTCTCCGCGCTGATGCCGGGAACCTTGGCGAGATCGGCGGGTGCCGCACGCTCGATCGCCTTGAGCGTCCCGAAATGGTGGAGCAAGGCACGCTTGCGGGTCGGCCCGATGCCTGGGATCTCCTGCAGCCCCGCTTCGCGGATATCGCGCCGGCGGCGGATGCGATGCGAGCCCACCGCGAAACGATGCGCCTCATCGCGCAGCCGCTCGACGAAATAGAGCGCCGGATCGCGCGGCTTGAGCTTGAATGGGTCACGCCCGGGCAGGAAGAAGGTCTCCATGCCGGCGTCGCGATCCGCGCCCTTGGCGACGGCCACGAGCGGCACATCGATGATGCCGAGCGCGGTGAGCGTCTCCTGCGCCGCGCTCAACTGGCCGCGGCCGCCGTCGATAATGACAAGATCGGGCCAGGGTGATTCGGCGTCCCCATCCGGCCCGCCGGCGACATCGATCGGCTCGCCGGCCGGTGCTCCCGGGCTGGACGCGCCGGGCATGGGCCGCGGGGCCTCGCTCATCAGCCGCTTGAAGCGGCGGTTCAGCACCTCCCGCATCATGCCGAAATCGTCGCCGGGCACGAGATCGGCGGCGCGAATGTTGAACTTGCGGTACTGATTCTTCTGGAACCCCTCCGGGCCGGCAACGATCATGGCACCGACCGCGTTGCTGCCCTGGATGTGGCTGTTGTCATACACCTCGATGCGCCGCGGCGGCTGCGGCAGAGCGAAAATCTCGGCCACCAGCTCCAACAGCTTGCGCTGGGACGAGCTCTCGGCGAGCTTGCGCGCCAGCGCCTCGCGCGCGTTGGCGAGCGCGTGATCGACAAGCTCCTTCCTCTCGCCGCGCTGCGGCACGTTCACTTCGACTTTATGGCCGCTCTTGGTGCTCAACGCCTCGGCCAGCAGCGCACGTTCATCGATTTCGTGCGAGACGAGGATGCAGCGCGGGCACGGCTTGTCATCGTAAAATTGAGCGAGGAATGCGCTCAGGACTTCGCCGGCCGAGAGCGAGCGGTCGGCCTTGGGGAAATAGGCGCGATTGCCCCAATTCTGCCCGGTGCGAAAAAAGAACACCTCCACACAGCTGAAGCCGCCCGCCTGATGCACCGCGAATACGTCGGCCTCCTCGACGCCACGCGGATTGATGCCCTGATGGGATTGCACCGCCGAGAGCGCAGCGAGGCGGTCACGGTAGATGGCGGCCCGCTCGAATTCGAGCGCGGCGGAGGCTTTCTCCATCTCCGCGGCCAGTTCATCCTTCACGGCCTGGCTCTTGCCCGACAGAAACGCGTTGGCTTCGCGCACGAGTTTGCCGTATTCGGCGAAATCGATCTCGCGCGTGCAGGGGCCGGAGCAGCGCTTGATCTGGTAGAGCAGGCACGGCCGCGTGCGGCTCTCGAAGAATGCATCCGAGCAGGAGCGAAGCAGAAAGGCCCGCTGCAGCGCCGTGATGGTGCGGTTGACGGCCCAGACCGAGGCGAACGGGCCGTAATAATTACCGTCGCGGACGCGCGCGCCGCGATGCTTGAGGATTTGCGGCGCCCAGTGGTCGGCGGTGATCAAGATATAAGGAAACGACTTGTCGTCCCGCAGCAGCACGTTGAAGCGCGGGCGCAGGCGCTTGATCAGATTGGCTTCCAGCAGCAGCGCCTCGGTCTCCGTCGCGGTCGAGACGAATTCGAGCGCGGCGGTCGCGGCAATCATGCGTTCGATCCGAGGGTCGTAGCCGGTCGGGCGAGCATAGGCGATGATGCGTTTGCGGATGTTCTTCGCCTTGCCGACATAGAGCACGTCACCTTTGGCATCGATCATGCGGTAGACGCCGGGCGAGGACGGCGCGAGCTTCGCGTGATTGAGGATCACCGCGCGGCCCGCGGCGAGCGGTCCGGCGCCGGCGGCAAGGTCCATGTCCGCCTCAAGCTCGGGCAGCGCCGGCTCCTCGTCTTCCTCGCGCAGTTCAGTGGCGGGATCGATGTCGTTCTTAGTGCCGTTCATGCCGTGAAGGTAAGATCTAAGCCGGCCGCGAGCCACCCGCGACGAAAGCCGTTGCGCGTAACCGCGGCGCGTTCGCGCGCGCCCTGCCCGGAATCCGCGCAAGTATTCTTAAGCTATACTTAACCATGTCCAATAGGTTTAAACACTCCATTCACTACGTTGATGGGATATTCTGAATCAATTTTGCTGAAAACTTGAGTGTGCTCCCGTTACACTAGACGAGCGAAAGATTAGGACTAGTGTTTGCGCCAACTGCTGCAAACGGAGGGCAGATCATGAATCGCGTTGTCGTGGCGTGCGTCGGCTTGTTGGCGCTGGCGGGAGGATCGGCTAGCGCTGCCGATCTACCGCGCTATTACCAACCGGGACCGGCTTATAATCCGATCTACACCTGGACCGGATTCTATCTCGGTATCAATGGCGGCGGCGGCTGGGGTCGTTCCCAATGGGACGGGGTGGATACCTTCGACGTATCGGGCGGCCTTATCGGCGGCACCGTCGGCTATAACTGGCAGTTCGGAGGCGCCGTCATCGGCGCCGAGGGCGATATCGACTGGTCGAGTATCAAAGGCACGACCACCGTGCTGTGCGGGCCGGGCTGCGAGACCAGCAACAGGTGGCTTGCAACCGCGCGCGCGCGGCTCGGCTACGGGTTCGATCGCTTCCTGCCGTACCTCACCGGCGGGCTCGCCGTGGGCGATATCAACGTGACCCGCCCAGGTTTGCCCGGCGGCAACATCAGCAATGCCGGCTGGACCGTCGGGGCGGGCCTCGAAGTGGGCCTCGTCAGCAATGTCAGCCTCAAGGCTGAATATCTCTATGTCGATCTCGGCAACTTCAACTGCGGGCTCAACTGCGCCCTGGCACCCACTGGCAACGTGTCGTTCAGCACCAACATCTTTCGCGGCGGCGCGAACCTGCGCTTTTGATGCCGCACCTGCACGGTGCACCAGAGAGCCCCGGACGTCTGGTCTGGGGCTTTCGTTTTGATATCGCGATCAGCGAGGCCGGCAGGACCGAACGACGGCGAATGTAAGTTCGGCCGCGCGAGGCGGCGACCTAGGCGCGGCAAGCGGCCATTGCCGCTAGCCTTGCGGCGTGGTCGCGGCGAAGGCCGGCACGCGCGCGGCGAAGCCGTCGAGCCAGGCGACCAGGCGCGGGTGATCGCCTCGCCACGTGCCCTGAAAACGAAAATCGCGGTAGCCGAGCGCGCAAGCGAGCGCGATCTGACCCACATCGGGCACTTGCGTAAGCGCAGGCGGCGCGCCCTCGAGCGCCGCGAGGGCGCGGGCGGCCTTGCCGGACTGAAGCTCGAGCCACTTCGGCTCGTGCCGCTCGGCCGGCCGATAGCGGCCTTCGTAGACCAGCAGGACCGAGGCATCCATCAGGCCGTCCGCGAGCGCCTGCAGGCGCAAGGCGGCGAATCGCGCGCCGACATCGGTGGGGATGATGCGACCGCCGCCGGCGCGATGATCGAGGTAGTCCAGGATCACGCGCGAATCGAACAGCACGGTGCCGTCCTCGAGCACGAGCGCCGGAATCTTGCCGAGCGGATTCTGCTGCCGCACCGAGTCGCTCGCGCTCATGGTGTCGGCAAATTCGAGCGTGATCTCGCGATCGAGCCCAAGCACGTTGGCGGCGATCCGCACTTTGCGGACGAAAGGCGAGGCGGGAGAACTGCGCAGCGTCAACACGGGAACAGCATAGGGTGCATGGCGATCGATGGCCGGTCTGAACGGCGACAGCTTGCGCCGCGAGCAGTTGCGCGCCGGCCGCGTTTGCTACTCAGCCGGTGATGACGAGGTTGACGGCCTTCGGGCCCTTCCCCTTCTTGTCGGGCTCGACGTCGAAGGAGATGCGCTGTCCTTCGGTCAATGATTTGAGCCCCGCCCGCTCGACAGCGGTGACGTGCACGAACACGTCGCGGCCGCCGTCGTCCGGTTTGATGAAACCGTAGCCGCGCTCGGCATTGAAGAACTTGACCGTACCTGCCATGGCCATCGGGAAACTCCTTTCCCCGTGGTTGCTCCGCCGCCGACCCCACGGCACGGCGGCTCGGCCGGACATTCACGAACGGGGAAAGCAGCGGCCTTACGGCCTCCGTCACTCCGCC
>CBFGVM010000253.1:0-6307 GCA_965652015.1 uncultured Alphaproteobacteria bacterium | reverse complement strand
CCACCTCCATGCCGGAGAAGCCGAAGGCGCTGTCGCCTTCGACCGCCAGCACGGGATTGCCGGTCTCGACCGCCGCGGCAACGGCAAACCCCATACCGACGCCCATGACGCCCCAGGTGCCGACGTCGAGGCGTTTGCGCGGCTTGTACATGTCGATGACGCCGCGCGCGAGATCGAGCGTGTTGGCGCCTTCGTTGACGAGGATGGCATCCGGCCGCTCTTTGATGACGGTGCGGAGCGCCCCGAGCGCGCTGTGGAAGTCCATCGGCGCCGTATTCTTCATGAGGCGCGACGCCATCTTGGCGATATTTTCTTCTTTGCGCGCGTTGACCGCGGAGGTCCAGTCGGCCGGCGGAGCCGGCCATTTGCTGTCCATGCTCTCAACAAGGGCGGACACGCAAGACCCGATATCGCCCACCACGGGAGCGACGATCGCGACGTTGCTGTCCATTTCCTTGGGTTCGATGTCGATCTGGACGAACTTCTTCGATCCAGGCTCACCCCAGGTCTTGCCCTTGCCGTGCGACAGAAGCCAGTTGAGGCGCGCGCCAATCAGCATGACGACGTCGGAGTCTTTGAGCACCGTCGAGCGTGCCGCGCCCGCCGATAGCGGGTGCGTGTCAGGCAACAGGCCCTTGGCCATGCTCATTTGCAGGAAAGGAATGCCGCTCTTTTCGACCAGCGCGCGGATCGCGTCATCGGCTTGGGCGTAGGCCGCGCCCTTACCGAGAATGATCAGCGGGCGCTTGGCGCTCTTAAGCACATCGAGCGCGCGCTTGACGGCGGACGGAGCCGGAAGCTGCGCCGGTGCCGGATCGATGACCTTGACGAGCGACTTGGCCCCGGCCTCGGCGTCCATGACCTGAGAGAACAGTTTGGCCGGCAAATCGAGATAGACGCCGCCGGGACGGCCGGATACGGCCGCGCGGATCGCGCGCGCAACTCCGATGCCAATGTCGGCGGCATGCAGCACGCGGAAGGCCGCTTTGCACAGGGGCTTGGCGATGGCCAGTTGGTCCATCTCTTCATAGTCGCCCTGCTGCAGGTCGACGATCTCGCGCTCGGACGACCCACTGATCTGGATCATCGGAAAGCAATTGGTCGTGGCATTGGCCAGCGCGGCGAGGCCGTTGAGAAAGCCGGGAGCCGAGACCGTGAGGCAGATGCCGGGCTTCTTGGTCAGGAAGCCTGCGATTGCAGCCGCATAGCCGGCGTTCTGCTCGTGCCGGAACGAGATGACGCGCATGCCTGCGGCCTGCGCCATGCGGCCCAAGTCGGTGATCGGGATCCCGGGCACGCCATAGATCGTGTCGATGCCATTGAGCTTGAGCGCGTCGATGACGAGGTGGAACCCATCCGTCAGCTCCCGCTCTGTGTCGTCCGCGGCCGTGGTCGCGGGCTTGGTTCTCACTGCTGCGTCAGCCATGGGAATCCTCCCTGGAATCTTTGTTGGTGTCAGTCCAAGTAGTCCGCGTATTTCGCAACGTGATCGGCGAGGCCGAGCGCATGGTCGCGCACCAACTGCTCGGCACGCTTGGTGTCGCGCGCTTCGAGTGCTTGGATGATGCTGAGATGGTCGCGGATCGAGCGGTCGGCGCGGTCCTGCTCGCCGATGGTCTTGCGCCGGATCATGCGCATGTGGGTGAACAGATTCTCGGCGAGCGAGATCAGCACGCCGTTGCGGCTCATGCGAATGATGGTCTGATGAAACTCGATATTGACTTCGGAATATTCGTCCAGTCTCGCGTGCAGCTCGCCGTTCTCGAATTTCGCAAACATAGTGCGCAGCGACGCGATCTCCTCGGCGTCGGCATTCTCGGTAATGAGCCGCGCTGCCATGCTCTCGAGCGCGGCCCACGCGGTGATCATTTCGATCACCTCGCGCTTGGTTTTGCGAACGACATAAATTCCCCGCCGCGGCACCGCGCGCACAAAGCCTTCGCGCTCGAGCTGCGCCATGGCTTCGCGCACCGGCGTGCGGCTGATGCCGAAATCCAAAGCGAGGCGGCGCTCGTCGAGCCGGATGTCGGCGCGACTGCGATAGACGTCCATGGCCACGATGGCGTCCTTGAGGGCGGCATAGGCCCGGCTCTTGAAGCTGTCGGGACTGCCGATCGGCTCAACGCGCGGAGATACCGCCGCGCCTGCGGGATGAAGCGCGGTTCGCGCCCCGACACCGGCTGAACGAGGGCGACGGCTACTGCTACTCATGGCTGGTATACAATATTCCAGGAGCCTGAGCTGCGCAATGGCAGCCCGTTGAGTCCTCCGTCGTGGGGGAGCGCTACAGCGCCGGGCGGGTTCGCAGCCGCGCGAATGCCTCCTGGATCAACGGCCAGAACAGCGCGATCAAGCCGAGCGCCATGATGGAGCTGACGAGCCCATTGGAGAAGAAGATGCCGAGGCTTCCCTGCGAGGACAGCAGCGACTGCCGGAATGACTCTTCCGCCTTGTCGCCGAGCACGATCGCCAGCACCAGGGGCGCCAGCGGATAATTGCACTTCTTCAAGACGTATCCGGCGACGCCGAAGACGAGCATCATGACGACGTCGAACGTGGAATTATGGACGCTGAAGGCTCCGATGGCACAGAACATCAAGATGATCGGCGCGATGATGCCGAAGGGGATGCGCAGGATCGCCGCAAGCAGCGGCACGCAGGTCAGCACGACCAGCAATCCGACGACGTTGCCGAGATACATCGAGGCGATCAGACCCCAGACGAACTCCTTCTGCTCGACGAACAGCAGCGGTCCCGGTTGCAAGCCCCAGATCAGCAGGCCGCCAAGCAGCACCGCGGCGGTCGGTGAGCCCGGAACGCCGAGCGACAGCATAGGCAGGAGCGCTGAAGTGCCGGCGGCGTGCGCGGCGGTTTCCGGCGCGACCACGCCCTCGATGTCGCCGCGACCAAACCGATCGCCGTGCTTCGACACGCGCTTGGCGATGCCATAGCTCATGAATGAGGCCGGCGTCGCGCCCGCGGGACTGATGCCCATCCAGCAGCCGATCACGCAGGAACGCAGCGATGTCATCCAGTAGCGCGGAAGCTCCGCCCAGGTCTTGAATACGACCTTCGGATTGATTCCGGCCGCACCGCCCTTGAAGCTCAGCCCTTCCTCGATGGTGAGCAAGATCTCGCCGATGCCGAACAGGCCGATCACTGCGATCAGGAAGTCGAACCCGTTGAGCAGCTCGGTGAAGCCGAAGGTCAGCCGCAGTTGGCCGGTCATGCTGTCCAATCCGACCGCGGCGAGTGCAAAGCCGATCATCATCGAGGCGACTGTTTTGAACGGCGGCTCCTTGCTCATGCCGATGAAGCTGCAGAAGGCGAGAAAATAAACCCCGAACTTCTCCGCGGGACCGAACTGCAGGGCAAATTTAGCGACGAGAGGCGCAACCAGCGAGATCATGATCACCGCAAACAGCGCACCGACGAAGGACGAGGTGAAGGCGGCGGTGAGCGCCTCGCCCGCGCGGCCCTGCTGCGCCATCGGATGCCCGTCGAAGGTGGTCGCCACCGACCACGGCTCGCCGGGAATATTGAACAGGATCGACGTGATAGCGCCGCCGAACAACGCGCCCCAGTAGATGCAAGACAACATGATGATCGCCGAGGTCGGCGACATGGAGAACGTGAGCGGCAGGAGGATTGCAACGCCATTGGCGCCGCCGAGACCGGGCAACACTCCGATAATGACGCCGAGCATGATGCCGACGAGCATCACCAGCAGGTTGAACGGCTGGATGACGACGGCGAAGCCGTGAAACAGATTGGCGATCTCTTCCATTTAACGGTCTCGCGGTGGTTCAACCATGTCGGGGCGATCCGGTTGCCATCAAAATCCGAGATACTCCTCGATCGGCCCCTTCGGCAAAGGCACGAGGAACCATTTTTCGAAAATGAGAAAGGTCACGACTGGCACACCCACCGCGATCGCGGCGATCCTTCCCCATCCGTATCGGCCGAGCCATCGCATGAACACGGCAATGAGGAGTATGGACGCGACGTAGATGCCGATCCACGGCACCAGCGCCACATAGATCGCGGTCGGCACCAGCATGGCCATGACCTGTCTGAGCTGGCCCCATTCCGCGAACAGCTGATGGTCGGGTGGCCGGGAGATGACCGCGCCGAAGTTGACGATGCTCGCGCCCAGGATCACCAGCGCCACATAGAACGGAAAGAACCCGGCTTTCGGCCCTTCCGCTCCCCACCCGACGCCTGCCCGGAGGCTACCCGCCATCACGATCAGCGCAAAAGCGGCCGTGAATACGGCGACGCCCAGCTCGACCGCGCGATGGCTCGGCCCGCCGCCACGGGCGCCCTGGGAATGTTCATCCATCAATTATTCATCCGCGACGGGCACGCGCGCCGCCTGCGGATATTCAAATCCGCGAGGCGGCGGCGACCGCGTTCATTGTCCGGCGAGGAACCCCGCTTCCTTCATCAGCGCCTGGTGGCGTTTGTCTTCGTTCTCGACCCACTTGGCATACTCGTCGCCGGTCATGAAGGTGTTGTTGAACGCTCCCTCGTTCATCAACGTCTTCCACTCGGGGGTCTCGCGGACCTTCTTGAGCAGGTCGACGTAATAGGCAACTTGATCCTTGCTGGCGCCGGGCACCGTGAAAATGCCCCGCAGCATCAAATATTCGACGTCGAGGCCTTGCGACTTGCAGGTCGGAATATCGCTCCACGACATGTTGGCAGCGATCTTATCCGTGTACGCAAGCGGCTTGCCGTCGAACACGCAAAGCGGACGGAGCGCGTTCCCCCGCCACTGGGCTACCGCCTCGATCGGATTGTTGACCGTCGAATCGACGTGCTTGCCGACGAGCTGCACCGCCACCTCGCCGCCGCCGCGGAAGGGGATATAGGAGAACTTGGCGCCGGTTGCCTTCTCGAGTGCGACCGTGATGATTTGATCTTCCTGTTTGGAGCCGGTGCCGCCCATCTTGAACTTGCCGGGCTCTTTCTTCGCCGCGTCGATATATTCCTTCACCGACTTGTACGGCGTGTCGGCGTTCACCCACAGAATGAACTCGTCGAGCGCCATCATTGCGACCGGAGTCATGTCCTTCCAGCTGAAGGGAATGCCGGTCGCAAGAGGAGTCGTGAACAGATTCGACAGCGTGATGATGAGCTTGTGCGGATTGTTGCGCGAGCCCTTCACGTCGAGGAAGCCTTCGCCTCCGGCTCCGCCGGACTTGTTGATCACCACCAGGGGCTGCTTCATCAAGTTGTGTTTGGTGACGATGCCCTGGATGGTACGTGCCATCTGATCGGCGCCACCGCCGGTGCCGGCCGGCACAATGAATTCAACCGGCCGCGTGGGCTCCCACGCGGCGAGTGCCGCAGCCGGCACGAAGGCTTGCGCGATCCACAGCGCGGCGACCGCGCCGAGGCTCGCATGTCCGATTTGTCGCATTGACGTTCCTCCTTGAGCTCTTTCTTCGCGCCCCGCTACAACTATTGGCCTCGTACCATCAATAAACCCCGCACCAACGGCAATGAGTTGCATCCCATAACCCAATTTTTTGGTAAATCGCACGCCGCACGCAACAAAGCTAGCCCGGGGTCGAGGGAACAATGCACGGAATCGCGCCCCCGCGGGCGGGACGTGGTGCCGCACCTCACTCGCTTGTGCGGCGCAACATTCGGTTGTTCGAATACGCGCGATGTTGCTGGCATTGGATCGCCGGCCACGCCCGCGCCCTCGCAATCTATTTCAGCGGTTGCGGCAGCGTGATGCGGTAGACCAGGATCATGGTGTCGATTTCGAGACCGCTCGGATCCTTGTAAGCCCTCCCCGCCTGGTAACCGTTCTGAGTGATAAAATCGTTGTCGTTGGTGACGAACAGAAAGTAATCGTTGGGATTGGCGTGATCGAGCGCCGGCGCCAGCGCCATGCCTTCCCACTTTTCCGAAAGGTTGTTGCGATCATTCGGCGCGCCGTTGTGCAATCCGAATTTCTGCAATTCAGCCGTCTGGTTGATGTCGATGTAGGGCGTCAGCGTCGCGGGTATCACGCCGTCCACGAGTTCGCCGTTGGGCGCGACCGGCACCGTGCCGTCGTACGGTGAACCTGCAATGTTGGTCGCCCGCGAGGTATCGAGGAGGTCGATGCTGCGATAGCGCGAGGTCGCGCTGCCGGTACCGAAGCCGTTGTTGGCATCGCGGCAGAGCAGGAGGAAGAACGTCTCGTCGAGCGCGAGCAGCTCGCTCTGAGCGGCAACCCGCTGCCGGCCGTCCGCAGTCTCGAACACCGGCAACGGCACGAGATGCTCGCGCACGAGCTTCGGACGCTTGA
>CBFGVM010000252.1:0-6323 GCA_965652015.1 uncultured Alphaproteobacteria bacterium | reverse complement strand
TCGGCCGCGCGCCGGTGCGCGCGAGCATTCGATCGGAGACTTCGCGCAGCTGTTCGAATGGTTCGGCAAGCCGAATGCACGGCAGCGGCTCGAACGGCCATGCCAAAGGGGGCGGCAGCACCAGCGGGGGGACGTCGAGCACCGAGACCGGCGCTTCCGCGAGATCGGGGAAATCGCTGGTGCCGGTGATTGCATCCCTGCGCCGGGCCACGGCGGCCTCGCGTTGCGCGCGCACGGTCGCGACTTTGCTCTGGATCATGCCTTTTTCGAGTGCTGTCCACGCGCCGCCTGCCTGCTCGATCTCTTGGAATCGGTTCCAGGCGGCACGGCAGAATTGTTCGGTCAAGTCTTCAATGCTGCCGGCGCCGGCAGCGGGATCGGTCACTTTCGCGAGGTGCGATTCTTCGAGGAGGACGAGTTGGGTGTTGCGTGCAATCCTTCGGGCGAACTGGTCGGGCAGGCCGAGCGCGAGCGTAAACGGCAGCACGGTGATGGCGTTGGCGCCCCCGAACCCTGCGGCCACCACCGCAATCGTGGCGCGTAGCATGTTCACGTAGGGGTCGCGCCTGGTCATCATCCGCCAGGCGGTCTCGCCTGCGACGAGGGGCGGCACGGGCGTAAGCTCGCACGCCGTCTCGATGCGCGCCCATAGCATCCGCAAGGCGCGGAACTTGGCGATGGTCAAGAACTGATCCGCGTCGGCGGCGAGACGGAAATAGATCATGCTGCGGGCGACATCGAGCGTGACTCCGCCGGCTTCGAGCGCGCGCAGATACTCGAGCGCCACCGCCAGCACGTAAGCGAGCTCTTGCGCCTCCGAGCCGCCGGCATTGTGGATCACGCGTCCGTCAGCCACCGCAAACGGCCCGCGGAAGCCTTGCGCCGTCAAATCGGAGATGGCGGTGTTGAAGCTCGCGACAAGATCGCTTCTCGGCTCCGGATTTCCACTGCCGATCGCTGCGACACCAAGCGGGTCAAAACCGAAGCGGATATTCGTGGTGGCGGGCGCGACGCCGCGGCGTCTAACCAGCGCGGCAAGCAGATGTCCTGCGTCTTGCGCGTGTGCACCGGAGTCAAGATCGAGCGCGATGCCGGCGTCGAGATGAATGCCGTCGAGCGCACGCGCGATTGCCTGCTCGGTCGCCGGCAGACCGTAGTGGTAAGCGCCGACGGCGCCGGCAAAGACAACGGAGAGCCCGGTCGCACCGTTTTCGAGGTCGTGCAGCGCCTCGGCATTGGCCGCGGCCGCATCGGGATGATCGAGGCGCTGCATGATCGACCACGGCGCAGCCGGCGCGCGCGAGGCAATGGGCTGCGCCGCCGCCCTTCGGCCGTAGAGCGGCTCGATGCCGAGCGCATCATAGGTTTTGGCGACGAGGCGGGTTTCGAACGGCGCGCCTTTGAGCACCTCCTCCACCAGCTTGCGCCATTGCTCGCGCGTGGCGGGGGGAAACTCGGCAGCGAGCGCAAGATCGTCGTGATTGGACATGATCACAAAATGCCACGATGCGAGCGGCCGGCCAACCGCGCTCGCCTCCAGCCACGAACGCTCGGCCGGCGATCATGTGCGCGCCGGCAGCTTCTCGACACCGCTTGTGTCCAACTGCGCTAGCGCATCGCGCACTCGCCGACCTGCAATCAGCCGCTCCGGCGCGATCTCCGCAAGCGGTACGAGCACGAAGGCGCGCGCGAACGCCTGCGGATGCGGTAACGTGAGCTCGGGCTCGTCGATCGCGAGATCGTCATAGGCGATGAGATCGATATCGACCGGCCGCGGGCCCCAGCGGGTTTCCTTGGAACGCTCGCGCCCGAGCATGCGCTCGACCGCCTGCGCGCGAGAGAGCAGCGCCCGCGGAGGGAGGCTGGTTTCAACCGCGATGCACAGATTCACGAACGCCGGCTGGTCCTCGACCCCCCACGCTCGGGTGCGATAGTCCGAGGAGCGAGCGAGCAGGCGCACGGTTTTGCCGTCGCAGAAGGCGGCGATCGCGCGCTCGAGCGTGTCGCGCACGTCGCCGCCGACATTGCCGCCGAGCGCGACGAGCGCTTCAGCCACGGTCTTGGCGGCCGCGCGCGATCGTGACTCCGACATCGGCAAAGGCGGCTGCAATGGGCGCATGCGGCTTGTGTACGGTGACCTGCACGCGCGACACCTGCGGGAACCGGGTGAGCACGGCGTCGGCCACTTCGCCAGCCGCCGCCTCGACGAGCCGATGGCGACGGGTGCAGAACGCGAGACTGGCGACGTTGACGATCTGATCATAGCTCACCGTGTGGGCGAGCTTGTCGGAACGCGACGCCGTGCTCAAGTCCACGTCAAGCACGAGATCGAGCTTGAAGGTCTGGCCGACCGTGCCCTCGTGCTCCATGACGCCATGATAAGCATGCACGGTAAGGCCGGTGACGAATACGGTATCGGTCATCGAGCGCTCCGGATCGCCGCTGCCACGCGCAGCGCTTGCACCGTCTCCGCGACATCGTGGGTGCGGATGATCGCCGCCCCTCCCGCTACCGCGAGGACGTGGGCGGCGATCGATCCGCCCAACCGCCGATCGGGCGGCGCTGGCGAAACCTTGTCGATGAAGCGCTTGCGGGAAGCGCCAACGAGGAGCGGGAGCCCGAACGATTTGAATTCGCCGATGCATGCGATCGCGGTGAGGCTTTGCTCCGCTGTCTTGCCGAAGCCGATGCCGGGATCGAGCACGATCTTCTCCCGCGCGATCCCGGCGCGCCGGGCGATCTCGAGCGAGCGGGAAAAGAACGCCGAGATATCCGCCAGGATGTCTATTGCGGGGTCGGCGGCGTCGCGATTGTGCATGACTATGACCGGCACCCGGCGTACGGCGACCAGGCGGGCGAGCCCGTCGTCGCGCTGCAGTCCCCACACATCATTGACGATTGCGGCGCCGGCTGCGAGTGCCCATTCCGCCACCGTGGCCTTCATGGTGTCGATGGAGACCGGAACACCCATTGCCACTGCGGCGGGCAGGACAGGGACAAGGCGCCGTATTTCCTCGTCGCTCGACACCGCCACGGCACCGCCGTAAGGGCGGGTCGATTCGGCGCCGATGTCCACAATGTCGGCTCCCTCCGCGATCATCCGGCTCGCCTGCTCCAGGGCGCTAGCTGGATCGAGAAAACGTCCGCCGTCAGAGAAAGAGTCGGGGGTGACGTTGAGCACGCCCATCACGAGCGGCCGGCCAAGAGCAAGCAACCGTGCGAGCCGGTCCGGCGGTTGTTTCTGCTCGCGGACGGAACCCCTGACCGGGCGTGCCAGCGTCATAGCTGTCGCTTTGCGCCGGACCCACGAGCGGTGTCAAGCGCCCGGGCTGTTTCGCAGCTTTAACGATAGGTGATTTTCTGAGGCAGCCGTTTGGCGTGCTCGACCCACCGCGTCACGAGCTTTTCGGAGGGAAGAAAGCGAACTAGCTTACGCTTCCTATTGGCGTCGGCCATGGCTTTGGCGAGCCGTGCGGGGTTGCGATACTTCAGCTCCTTTACTGTATCGACGCCCACTTCACACAACAGCCCAGCATATTCCGTGCCCATGCCCTTGATGCGCAGCTTGTCGGCGATATTGGCCCAGCGTAGGAGCTTCTTTTCATCTAGTTCCGCCTTGGCGGCGAGGGACTTGCGTCCTTTCGGATTCTTCGCAGCCTCGAGCAACTTCTCCGTCGTTCTGATTCCAACGGCTTTGAGCGCCTTAGCCTCATCCGGGTCGATCTCTTCGATGGCGCCGATCGAATAGGACATTGAATTCTCCTCGCTCCTGGCCAGCCACGTCATCAAAGTTCTGACGAACTGGCCAAGGCCGGGGACTGCGCCCACGATCGCGCCGATTGCGGAATGATACCGACGGCCCTGTCCGCGGCCGTGCGGTCGACGCCAGTTACGGCGCCGAGACGCCCGATGAGATCGTCCATGCAACCCCTCGCCAGCCCCGCACTCGCGGCAGGTTGAGCATATATTAGTCTCGCAAAACTTCAGAACACAAGGACCGACGATAAAAGTCGAAACGTGTTGTTGCATTCATGCATCAGGAGAATCACGTACCCATTCGCCCGCGAACGAGTGCGTGCTCGCCCGAGCATCTGGATACATGTCAGCCGATACAGTGTGACAAGCCCGGTGATCAGACGTCATCGATTATTGTCAGCGTGAGCCCGTTTGTGTCGCGGCTGCAGCGGTTGACCGGGCAAACGGGAGAGCGACAATGGCACCAAGTTGATGGGGAAGGAATGGTGCCATGGCGGACCTCGACAAGGACGGCACGATCTTCGTTGGCAAAGGTTCCAAGCCGGAAGTTTTGACGCTCGCGTTCGCAAACCGCCATGGACTGATCACCGGAGCTACCGGCACCGGAAAGACGGTGACCTTGCAGGTGCTCGCGGAGGGTCTTTCCCGCGCCGGCGTCTCGGTTTTTGCAGCCGACATCAAGGGTGATCTCTCGGGCATTGCCGAGGTGGGCGAAGCCAAGGAGCCGTTGGTCGCCCGGGCCAAAAGCCTTGGTTTTAACTATGAGCCCGACCAGTTCCCCGTGGTGTTCTGGGACTTGTTTGGGGAGGAGGGGCACCCGGTCCGCGCCACTATTTCCGAGATAGGACCGCTATTGCTCTCGCGGCTCATGGATCTCAATGACGTTCAGGAAGGCGTGCTCAACGTTTGCTTCCGGGTGGCCGATGAGCAGGGCTTAGCGATCCTCGATCTCAAGGATCTCAGGGCCATGCTCGCCCACATCTCGGATCATGCCGACGAACTCAGGGTCCATTACGGCAATGTGTCGAAGGCGACCATTGGAACGATACAGCGCCAGTTGCTGGTCCTGGAGAACCAGGGTGGGAGCAAATTCTTCGGCGAGCCGGCACTGACGCTCAAGGATTTCATCCGCACCGACCGCGATGGCAGAGGCTTCGTCAATATTCTGGCCGCCGACAAGCTGATGGCGAATCCGCGGCTCTACGCAACATTTCTCTTATGGCTACTCTCCGAACTATTCGAAGAACTGCCCGAGGTCGGCGACCAGCCCAAGCCCAAGCTGTGCTTTTTCTTCGACGAGGCGCATCTTCTGTTCACTGATGCCCCGAAGCCCCTTCTGGATAAGATCGAGCAAGTGGTGCGTCTGATCCGCTCGAAGGGAATCGGGGTCTATTTCGTCACGCAGAACCCGCTCGACGTGCCGGACAAGGTACTCACGCAACTCGGCAATCGCGTCCAGCACGCGCTGCGGGCGTTCACTCCCCGCGATCAGAGGGCGGTGAAGGCGGCGGCGGAAACGTTTCGTCCCAATCCCAAGCTCAATACTGCCAAAGTCATCATGGAGCTGGGCAAGGGTGAGGCACTGGTCTCCTTCCTGGAGGGCAACGGCACGCCTTCCATGGTGCAACGCTGCATGGTGCGTCCGCCCTCCGCGCGGCTCGGCCCGATTGCGCCGGAGGAGCGCAAGACGCTGATGGCTCAGAGCCCGATCAAGGGCAAGTATGACCAGGCGATCGATACCGAATCTGCCTACGAGGTCTTGCAGAAGCGTCTACAATCCGGCGCTGCAGGCGGTCCGATCGCTGCACCGCATTCCCCAGGCGGCCCGGGGGAGGCCCAGCCTTCCGGCGGCCTTGCCGCGGTGCTGAGCGGCATCGGCACCGTGCTCGGAGGCATCTTTGGCACCAATCGCGCACGCGGGACACGGCTTTCGACCGGGCAGCTGATCGCGCGTGAAGTGGCTCGCTCGGTCAGCAACCGAGTGGCGGGCCAAGTTGCGGCCGACATTGGCAAGTCGGTCGGCGGCAAGGTGGGAGGCTCTGTTGGACGCGCCATCGTGCGGGGTACCATGGGAGGCATCTTGAGGCGGTGACGCATGCTCCCGTCCCTGCCGCTGGGACGCCTCCAGTAATGGACTCGAACGCGCGAATGCCGCCCTTTGGCAATGCCACCCGCTTGCTTCCCGGGTTCCGCGGTGAGCACGTTTCCCCATAATGACAACCCGAAAAGCAATTATAGCAGAGCATCAATGACATGACCCCTGCCCAAGCGCTTCCTGCGGTATTGGACAAAATCGACGCCGATCTTGATCGAAGCCTCGAGCGTCTATTCGAATTCCTGCGTATCCAGTCGATCTCGACCGATCCGGCCTACAAGGACCAGTGTCAATCGGCCGCCGAATACGTGGCCAAGGATCTGTCCAACATCGGCTTTGACACGAACATCCGGCCGACCGGAGGCCATCCGATCGTCGTAGGCAAGGGCGGTCAGGGGCGTAAGGCCCCGCATGTCTTGTTCTACGGCCATTACGATGTGCAGCCGGTCGATCCGCTCGATCTTTGGGAGGC
>CBFGVM010000251.1:0-6347 GCA_965652015.1 uncultured Alphaproteobacteria bacterium | reverse complement strand
GCCTTCGTGCGATCGATATCGAGATAGAGCTGCGGCGTCGAATTCTCGAACAACGTGAACACCTGGTGCAGGCCGGGAGTTTGATTGGCCTTGCCCATCATCGCGCCGGCCGCTTCCACCAACGCCTGCGAGCCGCGACTTTGACGGTCTTCAACCATCATCCGGAAGCCGCCGGCATTGCCGATGCCCGAGATCGGCGGCGGTTGCACGACCAGAACCAGCCCCTCCTGGATGTCGGAAAGCCGCTGCAACAGATCGCCGGTGATGCCCGCAGCCGATAATTTCGGATCGAGCCCGCGCTTCGACCAGTCATCCAGGATTAGAAATATTGCGCCGGAGTTCGGCGCATTAGTGAAGGTCGCGCCGCTAAACCCGACGATGCTCACGGCATGGGCGATGCCCGGCGTGTTGAGGCAGATGTCCACCACCCGCCGCTGCACCTCGTCGGTGCGGGCCAGTGACGCGCCCGGCGGCAGCTGCAGTACCGTGATCAAATAGCCGCGATCGACCTGCGGAATGAATCCGATTGGCGTGTTGCGGAATTCGTTGAGTCCGTAGCCCAGGATTGCAACGTAGAGGACGAGCATCACCCCGATCATCCGCACCGCGCGACCGATCAGCCAGTGATATCCCCCGGCGAAGCGATCGAAGCCCCAGTTGAAAGCCCGGAAGAAACCGCGGATCGGCCGCGCCCACCAGGCGATACGCGGCTGCCGCAGCCGCGGTTTGAGCAGCAAGGCGCACATCGCCGGCGACAGCGTCAGCGACACGATCAGCGAGATGACCGTCGCGCTCGCAATCGTAAGCGCGAACTGGCGGTAGAATTGCCCGGATATGCCGGTGATGAAGATCGAAGGGACGAATACCGCGCACAACACCAGCGCAATGGCGATCAACGCTCCCCCGACCTCGTCCATGCTCTTGTACGCCGCCGCGCGCGGATCCAGCCCGGCTTCGATGTTACGCTCGACGTTCTCGACCACCACGATCGCGTCGTCGACCACGATACCGATCGCGAGCACCAGTCCGAACAAGGACAGATTATTGAGGGTGAACCCGAACATCGACATGAAGAACAAGGTGCCGATCAGCGAGACCGGAATGGCGACGATTGGAATGACTGCCGCGCGCCACGTCTGCAGGAACAGGATGACGACCAGCACGACGAGAAGGAGGGCCTCGAGGATCGTCTCGATGACCGCGTTGACCGATTGCTGGATGAACTCGGTGGGATTGTAGACGATGGCGTGTTTGATCCCGGTCGGAAAGCCTTTCGACAACTGGTCCATGGTGTCGATGATGCTCTTGGCGGTCGCCAGCGCATTCGACCCCGGCCGCTGGAAAATCCCCAGTGCGACGGCGGGGTCGCGATCAAGATACGAATTGCTCGAGTAATCCTGCGCGGCAAGCTCGATGCGGGCCACATCCCGCAGCCGGACGACCGCCGTGGGGGTCTGCTTCACGACGATGTTGTAAAATTCGTCCGGATTGGCAAGCCGTCCCAACGTTTGCACGGCGATCTGAAACGCTCCCTGCTTGGGGACCGGCGGCTGATCGAGCACGCCGGAGGCGACCTGGACGTTCTGGCCTAGCAGCGCCTGGACCACGTCGGTCGCGGTCAAGCCGACCGTCTGCAGGCGGTCGGGATCGACCCAGATGCGCATCGCATAGTCGCGGCTGCCGAACACGGTGATCGAACCGACCCCGTCGATGCGGGTCAGAATGTCGGTGACCGAGAGCGTCGCATAGTTTGAGATGAACAGAGTGTCGCGCGTCTTGTCGGGCGAATAAAGGTGGACCACCATCATCAGATCGGGCGACTTCTTGGTCACCGTGACGCCGATGTTGCGTACGTCCGCCGGCAGGCGCGGCTGCGCGATGGCGACTCGGTTCTGCACTTGCACCTGAGCGATGTCGAGGCTGGTGCCGAGCTCGAAGCTCACGTCGATCGAGAAACGCCCGTCCGCCGTCGAATTCGAGGACATGTAGATCATGTTCTCGACGCCGTTGATCTGCTGCTCGATGGGCGTGACGACGGTCGAGGCCACGATATCCGCGTTGGCGCCGGGATACTGACCCGAGACGTTGATGGTGGGCGGCGCGATTTCCGGATATTGCGTGACCGGCAAGCGCGAATAAGAGACGGCGCCGATAAGCAAGAATACGACCGAAACAACCGCCGCGAAAATCGGCCGATCGATGAAAAAATGCGAGATGCGCATCGCGCTGGGGCCGTTCAATCAGTCTTGTTGGTGGGTGGGGCAGCAGGGACGCTCGCCTGCGGAGACGCCGGCTGCTCCTCGGGCGTAACTTTCTGCCCCTGGCGCACCCGCATCAAGCCGTTGACGACGACGCGCTCGCCGTCCGCCAGGCCGTCCTTGATCACGCGCAGGTCATCCACGACCTGCCCCAGCATCACGTAGCGCAATCGGGCAATGTCGTCCTGGCCGATGACGTAAACGAATTTGCGCGCCTGCTCGGTGGCGATGGCCGCATCCGGGAGCATCAATGCCTGATACGGCGCCGAGGCCGGCACCTGCACGCGCGCGAACATGCCCGGCGTGAATAGGCCGTCGGCATTGCTCAACTGCGCACGCCCACGAATCGTACCACTCGCACGATCGATAACGTTGTCGACGAAATCGACGCGGCCGGGATGGACGAAGTCGGTCTCGTCGAGCAGCTTCAAGCGAACCGGAGTGCCGCCCAGGCCGGCCACCTCGCCCCTGCCGGTTGCGAGCCGCTGGTAGCGCAACAGCGCCCCCTCGTCGAAGGTGAATTCGAACCGGATCGGATCGATGGAGACGATGGTGGCGAGCAAGGTGGTGCCGCCGGTGCCACCCATCACCAGGTTGCCTTGCGTGACCCGCCGGTCGCCGATGCGGCCGGCGATCGGCGCCCTGAGCTCGGTGTATTCGAGATCAAGCTCGGCCTGGCGCACCATCGCCTCGCTCGCCGCCACCGAAGCTTGGGCGTTACGGAATGCCTGGGCGCGCTGCTCGTAGATCTGCTCGCTGATGGTGCGTTCGCGCACAAGCTGCTGGCCGCGGGCCAAGTCCGACTGGGTGAAAGCGACATTTGATTTGGCAGTCTGCAGATTCGCGCGCGCCTGATCGAGCGTGTTCTGGTACGGCCGCTTGTCGATGGTGAACAGGAGGTCGCCCTGCTTCACGATCTGCCCGTCGGTGAAGTGGATCTGATCGAGGTAGCCTGAGACACGCGCGCGCACCTCGACGACGTCGACGGGGACAAAGCGGCCGACATACTCGTCTTGATCGACGATGGTGCGCTGGATCGGCTTGGCGACCGTCACCTTGGGCGGCGGGGGAGCGGCCTGCTTCTGAGCCTCGCCGCAGTTCGCAAGCACAGACGCCGAAGCGATCGCAACGGCAGCCAGGGTTCGGGCGAACGTCGGCATGAGACTCGTGGGAGAAGTCATGACAAATGGGACTTATATAAAGCGAGGCCGGCCGGTGCGGCTGGCAGTCGCGCGTTTGTGAACACCGTAGCCGCTCTTCCCTATCGGCGCCGCGCACCCCATATCTGCGGCCAAGCCCCAAGTCCACCACCGCCCTGCCCAGGATGGCAGGCCATCCGGCCTCGCGGATGGCGCTGCAGGTATGCCCATGCTCGACCGACCCAACGCCGATCTCGCCAGCTCGCCCGCCGTTATCCCCGATGACGGGGCGCTGCTCGATGCGTATTCCCGCGCCGTCATCGACGTCGTCGAACGGGTGGGGCCTGCGGTGGTGCGCCTCGATGTGCCCGCGAACGCCGACCGGGGTCGCGGCGGCACAGGATCGGGCGTCATCGTGGCGCCGGACGGACTCGTGCTCACCAACAGCCACGTCGTCGGCAACACCGCGCGGGTGCGCGCCAGCACGGTTGACGGTCGAACCTTGACTGCGCGCGTCGTCGGCGACGACCCGGATACGGATCTCGCCCTCGTGCGCATCGATGCGCCGGTGACACTTCCGGCGGCACCCCTCGGCAATTCCAAGCTGCTCAAGCGCGGCCAACTGGTGATCGCCATCGGCAATCCATTCGGGTTCGAATCGACGGTCACGACGGGCGTGGTTTCGGCCCTGGGCCGGTCGTTGCGCGCGCGCTCGGGGCGGCTGATCGACGACGTGATCCAGACCGACGCTGCCCTCAACCCAGGCAACTCGGGGGGCCCGCTCGTCTCCTCCCATGGCGAGGTCGTCGGGATCAACACCGCAGTGATCATGGGCGCGCAGGGTATCTGCTTTGCGGTTGCCGCCAACACGGCGAGCTTTGTGCTCGGCGAGCTGGTACGGCACGGCCGGGTGCGGCGTGCCTATATCGGCATCGCCGCCCAACAATTCGCGCTGTCGCGCCGCCGGCAGCTTGCAGCCGGCCTCACGCAAGAGACGGCGGTGATGGTCGCCAACATCGAGCCGGGCAGTCCGGCCGAACGAGCCGGCCTCGTCGCCGGCGACATCATTCTCGCGCTCGACGGCGCTGCGATCACCGGCGCGGATGATCTCGTTCGCACGCTCACCGGGGACAAGATCGGGCGCGCGGTCGAGGTCGAGGCGCTGCACAATGGCAGCCGGCGCGTGCTCTCGCTCGTGCCGCAAGAGCGCGTGCCCCGCAGCTGATCAATCGGGCGGGACCGCTGGAGGCGCCACCGGGAGCGTGGGTTTTCGCGTCCGCAGCGCCGTCAGCCACTTCTTGCCGAACAACGCGAATATCGCCGCGCCGTAGAATGCGCCTCCAATGAGCATGAGCACCGCGAGCGTGCTCTCGTCGCGCCAGGACGTCCAATCTGCAAACAACCGAGCGACAGGGACGTGCGCGAGCCACAGCACCGCTGCGAGCGCAACACCGGCGATGGTCAGCTTTACCGTCGCGCTCCGCAAGGCGGGATCGAATGTGAGGTGGCCTCGGCGCGCGGCGAACCAGACGACAAGCCCGAGATTGAGCCAAGCGCCGATCGAGGTCGCGAGCGCAAGGCCAACCTGCGCCAACGCGGTCAAATAGTAAAAAGCAGCCTTGAAGCCGACGTTGACCCCGACCGCGGTCAGGGACGCTTTCATTGGCGTCGCCGTATCGCCGCGGGCGAGAAAGGTCGCGGTCACGCTGCGGATCAGGACGAACGGCAGCAATCCCAGCGCATAGGCAGCGAGCGTCTGCGATGCCGCGGTTGCGTCCACGGCGGTGAACTTCCCGCGCATGAACAGCGCGCGCATGATGAGATCGGGAAGGACGAGAAACGCGACAAGGCAGGGGATCGAAAGCAGCAATGTCAGCTCGATGGCGCGGCTCTGCGCCCGACGAGCGCCCCCCTCGTCACCGGCCGCGATCCGGCTCGCCATTTCCGGCAAAAGCACGGTGCCGACGGCGATGCCGATGACGCCGATCGGCAGCTGATTGAGCCGATCGGCATAGTAGAGCGCCGAAAGCGCGCCGGCAGCGAGGAAACTCGCGATGATGGTATCGGCGAATAGCGCAATCTGCGTGCCGCCCGAGCCGATCGTCGCTGGCCCGAGTGCGTTGAAGAAGCGTTTGACGTCCTGATCCCATTTCGGCCAGCGGAATACCGCCATGACGCTGTTGCGCCACGCATCGCCGCCGACCAAGAACGTTTCGAGGATGCCGGCAATGAGCACGCCCCAGGCAGCGGCATGTCCGGGCGTCGGAAAAAATATCGCCACGGCGAGTGCAACCATCATCGATAGATTGAGCAGGATCGGTGCCGCCGCCGCGGCGGCAAAGCGGGACACTGCGTTGAGAATACCGCCGTAAAGCGTCACCAAGGACATGAGCAACAGATACGGGAATGTGATCCGCGTGAGCTCGACGGCAAGCGTGAAGCGGCCAGGATCTTCGGAAAAGCCGGGAGCAAGCAATGCACTCACCGCCGGCGTAAAGATCAGCGCAACGATGACCAGAAGACCGACGAAGCCGAAAAGGATGGTGAATACGCGGTCGGCGAAGAGCCGTGCGGGATCCGGCCCGCCCTGTTGGCGAATGCGTGCGTAAGCCGGCACGAACGCCGCATTGAATGCACCCTCGGCGAAGATTGCACGGAAGTGGTTCGGCAGCCTCAGTGCGACGAAAAAGGCGTCCGCCACAGGTCCGGCGCCGAGTATGGCCGCCAGCATCACGTCGCGGAAAAAGCCGGTAACGCGCGATACCAGGGTCAAGCCGCCGACGGTGAAAATGTGTCCAATCATCGGCTGGCCCGCTGCCGGTCGCTGCGAGGTCACGAGAATCGCCCCCGATTATAATCGGGTGCTGGCAGACCCGTAGCCCGGATCAGCGCAGCGAGATCGGGGAGTCTTGGAACAGCGCCTTCCCCGCATTTCGCCGTGCTCATGCGG
>CBFGVM010000250.1:0-6350 GCA_965652015.1 uncultured Alphaproteobacteria bacterium | reverse complement strand
TGTCATCCGCGCGAGCGGGATTCACCTCGACGTGACGGCAAGCGGCGGCCTCGACGAGCCGGCCTCCGGCGCGCAGACCAATGCCAAGGGTTCCGAGGAACGCCGTTTTGTGATCAGCGACGCCGGCGCGGTCACCGTGCGCGCCGCCGCCACCGGCGACGTCACCTGGAAGTTCACCGCCATTCCCGACAAGCCGCCGACCGTCGCACTTGCCAAGGAGCCGGAGGGCCAGGCGCGCGGCGCGTTGCAGCTGTCCTACAAGCTCGAGGACGATTATGGCGTCGTCGGCGCGCAGGCGATTTTCAAGCTACAGAGCAGCGAGGGGACCAACGGTCATCCCGCACGTCCGCTCTATAACGCACCCGACTTCCCGTTGGTGCTGCCGCAGGCGCGCACCAAGAATGGGATCGGACAGACGACCAAGGATTTGACCGAGCATCCGTGGGCGGGCACCGACGCGGCGATGATTCTGACCGCTCGGGATGAGGCCGGCAACGAGGGTCAAAGCGCGGCTTTCGAATTCCGTCTGCCCGAGCGGCCGTTCTCGAAGCCGATTGCGCGCGCGCTGATCGAGCAGCGGCGCATACTGGCGCTCGATGGTGATGCCCAGGCCAGCGTGCTCACCGCGCTCGACGCGTTGACCCTGGCGCCCGAACGCTTCAACGTGGAGAGCAACGTCTATCTCGGCCTGCGCTCGATCTTTTGGCAGCTCTCGCGCGCAAAAACCGATGACCAATTGCGCGACGTCGTTGGGCGCATGTGGGACATGGCGGTGCACCTGGAGGACGGCAGCATCTCCGATGCCGAGCAGGCTCTGCGCGCGGCGGAGGAAGCGCTGCGGCAGGCGCTCGAGCGTGGCGCCAGCGACGAAGAGATCAAGAGGCTTGCCGATCAGTTGCGCGCGGCACTCGACAAGTTCCTGCAGGCGTTGGCGGAGCAAATGCGCAAGAATCCACAACAGCTCGCCCGGCCCCTCGATCCCAACGCACGCCAGCTTCGCCCGCAGGATCTACGCAACATGATCGACAGGCTCGAACAGATGGCGCGCTCCGGGGCGAGAGACGCCGCGCGCCGGATGCTGCAGGACCTCCAGCAGATGCTGGAGAACCTGCAAATGGCCCGTCCCGGGCAGCAGATGGACGGCGACGGCGACGATGACATGATGTCGGCGCTCGACGAGCTCGGCGATTTGATCCGCAAGCAGCAGCAACTGCGCGATCGCACATTCCAGCAGGGTCAGGATCAGCGGCGCGACCGCCAGCGCGGACAGCGTGGCCAGCAGGGCCAGCAGGGCCAAGAGGGCCAGCAGGGCGACCAGATGGGCGAATTGCGCGAAAATCAGCAGGGATTGCGCGATCAGCTCAAGCGACTGATGGAAGAGTTGCGCAAGAAGGGCTTCGGCCAGGGCCAGCAGGGCCAGCAGGGCCAGGGCGAGATGGACCAATTGGGTCGTGCCGGCGAAGCGATGGGCGATGCCGAAGGGCAACTGGGCGACGGAAACGCAGACGGAGCCGTCGATTCACAAGGTCGCGCGCTCGAAGCGTTGCGCCGAGGGGCGCAGAATCTAGCCCAGTCGATGCAGCAGCAGGGGATGTTGGGTCCCGGCCCTAACGGCCAGCCAGGGCGGCTCGGGCAGCCGCGCGCGCAACAGGATACCGACCCGCTGGGTCGGCCGCTGCGCGGGCGCGACTACGGCGACGACACCACGGTCAAGGTGCCGGGTGAGATCGACGTGCAGCGCGCACGGCGCATTCTCGAGGAATTGCGCCGACGCTTCGGTGAAAACTTCCGTCCACAGCTCGAGCTCGATTATATCGAACGGTTGCTGCGGGACTTCTAACAAGCCGGATATCCGGAGGACGAAACAGGTCCCCGGTCGTCGCTCATCGCTCGCGGCAACAATCTGCGCTCGAAGTAAAGCCGGGCTTGACCGTATCCACGGCTGGGTTAACGAATTCGCAAACCATAGGCGCCCAGCTTAGGCCGCGCGGTTGCTGTCGCGCGGGCATCGCTCTCTGGGGGAGAGGCAGGGTGGTCCGGTTCGAACACGTGGGATTGCGTTACGGGCTCGGCCCCGAGGTCCTGCACGATCTCACGTTCCGTGTCGATCCACGCTCGTTCCAGTTCATCACCGGGCCTTCTGGTGCTGGCAAAACGTCACTTTTGCGTCTTCTTTTCCTTTCGCTGCGGCCCACACGCGGGCTGATCACGCTATTCGGCCACGATATCGCCACGCTCAGCAAGGACGCGTTGGCGACGCTGCGGCGCCGCATCGGCATCGTGTTCCAGGATTTCCGACTGCTCGACCATATGACCACCTTCGAGAATGTCGCCTTGCCGTTGCGCGTGATCGGCCAGACGGAAGAAAGCTATCGCGAGGAGGTCATCGAACTGCTGAACTGGGTGGGACTCGGCGATCGTATCTCCGCGCTTCCGCCGGTGCTCTCGGGCGGCGAGAAGCAGCGGGCCGCCATAGCGCGGGCAGTGATCGCGCGACCGCAGCTCCTCCTTGCCGACGAGCCGACGGGCAACGTCGATCCCAATCTGGCGAAGCGGCTGTTGCGTTTGTTCGTCGAGCTCAACAAATCCGGGACTTCGGTGGTTATTGCCACGCACGACATCGCGCTCATGGACCAGATCGACGCGCGCCGCCTCGTGCTGCACGAGGGTCGTCTACATGTCTACGACTGACGCGACGATGCAGCAAAAGCTGGAGGCGCAGGGCGCGCTTCCCGCCCGCTTCCAGACCCCCATCGTGCCGCAGGCTACGATTTCCGGGCGGGCTCTGGTCGCGGTCGTCGCCATCATGACCTTTTTGGCCTCGCTGACCGCGGGCGCGGTCATGCTGGTGCGCGCCGCAGCGAGCGAATGGCAAGCGGATGTGGCGCGCGAGATCACGATCCAGATCCGTCCGGTGGCCGGTCACGACATCGACATGGAGGTGACAAAGGCTGCGATCATCACGCGTGCTTCTCCAGGCATTGCCGAGGTGCGGCCCTATTCGAGGGAAGAGAGCACGCACCTGCTCGAGCCATGGCTGGGAAGCGGACTTCAGCTCGATGATTTGCCCGTCCCACGCCTGATCGTGGCGCGTATCGCGCCGGGGGGCGCACCCGATCTTGCGCAACTGCGGCAAACGCTCGGCGAGCAAATCCCAGGCCTAACCCTCGATGATCATCGCAGCTTCGTCGAGCGTATGCGTGCGATGTCCGGAGCCGTCGTCGCCCTCGGCATCGGCGTGCTTCTGCTCGTGCTTGCCGCCACGGTGCTCTCGGTCGTCTTCGCGACCCGCGCCGCCATCGCCACCAACCGCCCCGTCATCGAGGTGCTGCATCTCATCGGCGCCAAAGACAGTTTTATCGCGCGGCATTTCCAGCAACATTTTCTGCAGTTGGGATTAAAGGGCGGATTGATCGGCGGCGGCAGCGCCATCGCACTTTTCGCGCTCGCCGAGCTCACCGGCGGCTGGCTCGTTGGGGCGGCTGCGCGCGAGCAGTTTGCGGCGTTGTTCGTCAGCTCGTCGATCGGAATGGCGGGTTATTTGGCAATGCTGGCGCAAGCCGGCGTGATCGCCGCCGTCACGGCCCTAACGTCGCGCTACACGGTAAAGCGCACGATCGCAACGATTCATTAGTCGATTACGCGCACCTCTGGTGGCATTGGGATTTGGGTTATGATTGCGAGAGGTGGAGAGGAAATGCCGACGGTCGAAGTTAATTCCGGGAATGGAGCCGCCGGGATGCCCCGATCGAGTGAACGATCCGCGCCGCCTCCGTTGCTTCGGCGCCTGGGCTGGTCGACGTTCGTGCTCTGCGCTTCGGCGGCGCTATTGATTGGACTTGGGTTTGTTTGGTTCATCTGGCACGTGCCCGCCGAGGAAGTCCCGCTCGAGCGCGACGCGGACGGGATCGTCGCCTTGACGGGCGGTGCCTCGCGTATCACCGACGCGATCGAGCTGTTGGCGTCGGGACGCGGCAAGCGGCTGCTGATCAGCGGCGCCAATCGCGCGACCAATTCCAATGAAATCTCGCGCCTCAATCCGGAGTTCGAGCGGTGGGTACGTTGCTGCGTCGATTTCGACCGCTCTCTCAATACGCTGGGGAATGCGGTCGAGACCAAGCGCTGGGCCGAACGTCGCGGCTTTCGCTCGTTGATCATAGTGACGTCGAATTACCACATGCCGCGGGCGCTCGCTGAAATCGCGCATCAATTGCCCGATGTAGTGCTCGTGCCGTTCCCGGTCGTGACCGACCGCCAGCGTAGCGAACGGTGGTGGGGACACTGGGTGACGACGCGCCGCATGTTCATCGAATACGTGAAATATGTCTTCGCCAAAGTTCGCATGGCGCTAAATCCCGATGCCGGCAATCGCCGGATGAGCTGAGCGGCGAATCGATCTCATGCCCTGGTTGCGCGGGCAGGCGGTGAGTAAGATCATCCGCCGGACGTTGCGTCGTCCTCGGAGGGCAATGCCGATGGGCGGATGCGGAGACGATAGGTTTTGGCCGTGCTCGTGATTCGTTCCCTGATCTTCAACTTTCTATTTTATGTGAATCTGCTTGTGCAGGTCATTGCGGCTTTGCCCACGTTGCTGATGCCGCGCTGGGCTATCATTGCTGTGGCCAAGTTTTGGGCGCGCACCAATCTTTGGCTTCTGCGCGTGGTTTGCGGCATCGAAGCCGAGTTCCGCGGCCTGGAAAAGACTCCTCTTGGGCCGTCGCTCGTGTCCGCCAAGCATCAGTCCCTGTGGGAGACGTTTGCACTGCTGGCGATCTTGCCGGATGCCGCCTTCATCATGAAGCGCGAGCTGATGTGGATCCCCTTCTTTGGCTGGTATGCCTGGAAAGCCGGTATGATCCCGATCGACCGCAGCAAGGGATCGCAGGCGCTGGCGGACATGAACGCACGCGCGCGGCGCGAGCTGGCGCGTAACCGTTCCATCATCATCTTTCCGGAGGGAACCCGCCGGCCGCCCGGCGCGGAGCCCAGATACAAATATGGCGTGGCGCGGCTTTACTCGGAAATGGGCGTTCCGTGTGTTCCAATCGCGCTCAATTCCGGGCTGTTCTGGCCGCGTCGCTCTATGCGCCGCTATCCCGGCACCATCCTGGTCGAGGTGCTGGATCCGATCCCTCCCGGTCTCGGGCAAGACGCTTTCTTCGAGCGGCTGCAACACGACGTCGAAGCCGCGACCGCGCGGCTCGTCGCCGAGGGCAACCGTGAACTTGCCCGCAACCAGCCGCGGGAAGCTTCGCTCGCGCCATCATCTTGAAGTGCCGCTCAGGGGCCGGCCATAAGCATGCACGTCACGAGCGCATTGCGCGCGCCTGTGGATGAGGCGACGCGACCACATCGCGCGCCGACGCGAGCCGTTCAGCGAGGAGATGCAGCCCCGTTTCGCGGTAGCCGAGTTGCTCCAGCGCTCCGACGGTGGCGATGACGTAGTCGCGGTTGGCGCCGGATTGGCCATGGCCTTGGCGCACGTGGTGCAGCTGCTGCTCGAGCGTAAGTCGTCCGGCATATTGAGCATGGCCGCGGTCGACCATGTAGCACAACGCTGAGATCCGCTGCTCCGGATCGCGCTTAAGCCAGATCGGGCGTATGCATTCGCGATAGACGGAGGTCACCTGCTCGCGCGCGCGCAAATAGCCGATGGTTCTGGCGCGGTGGGCGGCGGTCACACGATAAGCGATGCCGCGACAGGTTCCGCCCCGATCGAGACCGAGCACCAGACCCGGACGCTCGGGCGTCCCTCGATGTACGAAGGAATAGACGCAGAGGGCGCGATGCGCACCAACGAGCCGCGCCTCGACGCGCTCGACGAAGGGAAAGTCCGGCCGCCACATGAGCGAGCCATAGGCAAACACCCAGAGATCTTGGTCCGCGTGCAAAGGATCGGGGTCCATGGATGTGATATCAAGGAATCATCCGTTGTGCGCAAGCCGGAGCATGCGGGAATGCGACGCTCCCCAATCGCCGCGGGACGTGTGCCGCGGAGCTTCCGCTAGCCGCACGCGAGGCAGGTAGAGGAGTGCCACAGAGATGCCTCACGCCGGGTCCGTTTCGGCTGCTCCGCGCCGCCGGTGGATGCTGTTCGCGCCATTCGCGGTCGTGTTGGTGCTGGCGATGGGCTGGAGCGCTCTGTGGTTCTACGCGGCGGGCCGTGCGGAGGCCGATTTGGCCGCATGGCGCGAGCGCGAACGGCAGGCCGGCCGCGCGCAGGACTGCGCGTCCCAGTCGATCGGCGGTTACCCGTTTCGCATCGAGGTGCGTTGCACCGGTGCCGAGTTCGAGCTCAAGGGCACGCCCACACTGCAGCTCAAGCTCCCGGCTGCCGTGGCCGCAGTCCA
>CBFGVM010000249.1:0-6371 GCA_965652015.1 uncultured Alphaproteobacteria bacterium | reverse complement strand
GCTGGTGACTCCGGCGGTGTCTGCCGACATGCGGGCCCCGCTCTACAAGGCACCTCCCCCCGTCGTCCCGGTTTGGAGCTGGACCGGATGCTACGTCGGCGGTCATGCGGGCGGCATCTGGGCGAAGCAGAAGGACTGGATCGTGCGCACGCCGAGCGGCGCGTTTTTCGGCCAGTCGCTCGGCGGACATGAGGCGCATGGCTGGCTTGGCGGCGTGCAGGGCGGTTGCGACTATCAATTCGCTGGCGGCTTTCTGGTCGGGTTGCAGGGCGATTACGCCTGGGCCGATGCCGAGGGCAGCCACGACAGCGCGCGCGAGATCGGCGTTGCCTATCACAGCAAGGTCAGGTCGCTGGCGACGGTCACCGGCCGCATCGGCCACGCCTGGGACCGCTTCCTCGGCTACGTCAAAGGCGGCGGCGCCTGGGAGCGTGACGATTATTGGGCGACCACGATCATTCTCGGGACCGCGTATACCGCGCGGGTGACCCGGTCGGGATGGACGATCGGTGTCGGCGGTGAATACGCCTTTACCAATGTCGTGTCCGGCTTCATCGAATATAGCTATTTCGATTTCGGCACTCGCCAGATCGCTTTCACGCCGCAAGTTGCAGGGTTAGGTCCGGCATTCGTCGATGTGAGCGAGACAAAGAGCGTCGTGCGCGCCGGTCTCAACGTGCGTTTCGGCCGTTAGCGGCGCTTGTCAGTCTGTCCGGCTCGTCTTGCAAAAATGTCACAGCAATCGACTTTCGGTAGTCGCACGCTTGCCGAGCGCGAAGGGGCAACGCTAATTTGCGGCCTGTGAACGAGTTGGGGTGCGGGTTGTTGCGAGGCGTCGAGTTAGTCCGATGTGGTTGTTCAACAGAAAGCGAGCGGACCAGGTCGCTCAGTCCATCAGTCAGCTCATCCACATGCTGGCAGCCGGGCGAGAGGATCATGGGCCAATCGGTCCGGAGCGACTCCTGCGTGGGCTCGCGCCGCCGCTGAGCGAGGACACCATCATTGGCCAGCGTGTGGTGAAGCTGCTCGTCGGAATGGCCGGCAAAGCAAGGTTCTTCGTCAGTTTAGCGACCGCGCCGGATCATTCGGGCCAAAGGCTCACGATCGACGGGCGGGGCGAGTATTCCGGATTTTCGCTTGCCTGCGCCCTGCCACCGCGGACGGTGATGATCGATCTGCAGCCGAGCGTCGTCGGTCGCCAAGCACGCCTGCTCTATGTGGCCTGCCGAGCGATGCCGAACGTCGTCGAACGTCGCGACTTTCGCTGAAAATCGAGCGGCTGACGCGGTCGTCTGAGGCTGGAACGAATTGAATTCTGTCAACGTACCGCTCCGTCATGGCCGGACTCGTTCCGGCCATCCACGTCTTTGATTCTTTGCTGCAAAAGACGTGAATGCCCGCGCCGAGCGCGGGCATGACCATTTCAACCCGATCTCATTCCGCTTTAGAACGACCGCCGAGCGCCGTAAGGGGAGCCCCAGGCAAAGAAGTTCATCGGATTCCAGATCTCTCTAGATCGGTCGTTTCGAGGCGTTTTGCGCGCCACCTTCTTCTTTTTCGGCGCGGGAGCGGTTTCCGCGGACTCCTGCGCCATCGCGCTTGCCGCAGGCGATTCCGATGCAACCAGCGAGGGCTGTTGTGAGACTTCCTTCGGCGCCGGCCCTGCGGTGGTCATTGGCTCTGCTGCGACGCGGGACGGTGCCTCGGGACGGGCGGTCTCCGTGGGCTTCGGGTCCGTCGCAACCGTCATCGGCGGCGGGACACGCGTCTCGGGGCGGGCGCTCTCCGTGGGCTTAGTGCCGGCGGCAGTGACCGTCATCGGCGGTAGGGTACGCGACGGCGGCTCGGAACGGGCGGCCTCCGTGGCCTTCGGTGCCGGTGCAACGACCGTAGCTGACGTCGGAGCAGTAGCTGAAGCCGGCGGCTTCGACGTGACGCGCGACGGCAGGTTCGGGCGTGCCGGCGTCACAAACGATGTCGCCGGGGACTGCACAGCCCTCGCCAGCGAGGGCTCATACGGGGCGACCGCCTGATTTTTAACCGAGGGCTCGACCAGCCAATGGAAGCCCACCGCAAAAACCGCGTAGACCCCCAGGCAACCGCCGAGCACGGCCAGGACGGACGAGCCTCGAGACCGTGAACGCCGCAAACGCAACTTGGACCCCCACATGTGCCAACCCCATGGCTGCCAGTAGTTAGTCGCCGGCAGGGGCAAATTGGTTCAATCGGGGCTTATTGCACCGCAGAAACCTGTGATTTGGCTCGCTTTGCCGCGGCCGGTGCATCTGGTCCCGCGGGCGCGGGCCGAACCGGGGTGGTTCGTCCGTACCTCACTGCGCGAACAACTTTGCCAGTAGCCGCTGTGCCAGCACCCCGGCGACGCGGCGCCGGTAATGACCGGGGGTGAACGTCGTCTTCATCGACATGATCTGGTCCCGCACGAGCGCGTCGAGCCCCTTAAACACCCGCGCATCGAGCGGCCCGCCGCACAGTTCCGCCGTGCCTTTGAGCAGCACCGGGCGCGGATTGGTGCCGGTAAACGCGACCCGCAGATCGGCAAGCACCTCCTCCTCGCGGCGCAGCGCCACCGCCACCCCGGTCACGGGATATTCGATCGAGCGGCGGATGCGAATCTTGTCGTAGGCGCAGCGCAACCCCGGCGTGTTGCTCGCCCGCACCGTGGTGACGAACTCCCCCGGCCGCAGCGACAGATAGTGTTTGCCATCGCCCTCTCTTTCGGTGATCGGTCGATCCTGCCGCGCATAGCCGATGTACAAGCTTTCGAGCGCAATCGTCCGCTTGCCCGCGGGTCCGGCGAGATCGACTTCGGCGTTGAGCGTCAACAAGGCCGGCGCGAGATCACCGCTGAAGGTGGCGAAGCAGACGCCCCGGCTTTTCGGCGCGACGTGACAGATATCGCCGGTGGTCTTGAGGCAATGGTGGTTCGCGGCGCGCCACCAATCGCTCTGGATATAGAACAAGCAGCGCGTATCGAGGCAGAGATTGCCGCCAACCGTTCCCATGTTGCGATGGGTCGGCCCGGCGATGAAGCCTGCGGCCTGCGCCACCACTGGGTAGTGCCGCACCATCCCGTCATGCCCGGCGAGTTCGGCGAGCTTGACCGCGGCACCGATCTCGAGCGCACGCGCATCGGCCCTGATCGCGCGCAGCTCCGCCACGTTGTTGATGTCGATCAGCATCGGTGGGGCGACGATGCCGCGCCGGATATTGACCACGAGGTCGGTGCCGCCGCCGAGAAGTTGGCTGCCCGGATGGCTCGCGCGCGCGCTGATCACCTCGTCGAGTGACCTCGCAGACACCAATGCAAACTCCGGCAGCGCGTCCATTGCCGGGATCCCGCTAGTTTGACGTCGTCCCCGCGAGGGGTACCCCGCGACGCTCGCGTCGCGGGGACCCCGTTGCGGGGACCCATACGTCACCGGCCTCTGGAATATGGATCCCCGCGTCCGGGGGACGACATTGGAGAGGTTGGCCAATCGTCCGATAGGTCATGCAGTCGCGCTGTTGGCCCTTTCGCCATTCCCTTTGCCCGCGCGGCGGCGCTTCTCCAGCGCGGCGAACACGCGATCCGGCGTCACCGGCAGTATGTTGAACCGCACCCCGATGGCGTCGGCGATAGCGTTGGTCAGCGCCGGCAGGAACGCCGCGAGCGAACCCTCTCCCGCCTCCTTGGCGCCGAACGGACCGTGCGGATCGTTGCTCTCGACAATGCCGACCTCGATGGGCGGGGAATCCTGGATAGTCGGTACGCGGTAGTCGAGCATGTTGCCGGTGACGAGCAGACCCTCGTGATATCCGGTCTCCTCGCTCATGGCTTGACCCATGCCCATCCACACCGAGCCCTGAACCTGGCCCTCAACGGTCAAGCGGTTGAGCGCCTTGCCGCAGTCGTGCGCGACCCACACCTTGTCGACGTTCACCACGCCGGTGTCCTCGTCGACGCTCACTTCGACCACCTGCGCGGAATAGCTGTAGCCCATGGTGCCGCCGATTGCGGCCCCGCGATATTTTTTGCCGCCGTGCGATTCCGGAATTGTCGAGTAGTTGCCGGTCACCGTGATGGTGCCGCTGTCCTTGAGCGCCTCGGTCACGACTTCGTTGAAGGTCAGTCCCTTGTCCTGGGCGCCGGCGCGGTAAACCTCGCCCAGGCATTCGATCTCCTCGGGCTTTGCCTCGAGCTTGCGTGCGGCCGCCGCGATCAGCACGCCCTTGAGGTTTCGCGCCGCGTCGATGGCGGCGTTGCCGACCATGAAGGTCACGCGCGAGGAATAAGAGCCGTTGTCCTTCGGCACCACCTCGCTGTCGCCGGTGACGATGCGAATGCGCGAGATGTCGAGCCCGAGTACCTCGGCAACGGTCTGCACGAGGATAGTCGAAGAGCCTTGCCCGATATCCGCGGCGCCCGACAGAACGACGATCGAGCCGTCGAAATCGAGCTTGATCTTGACGGTCGCGTGCGGCTCGCCGGTCCAGTTCACGGGCTTGGACGCGCCGCTGATGTAATGTGAGCAGGCAAAGCCCAGCCCTTTGCCCTTGGGCAGCCTGCCTTTGCGCGCTTTCCAACCGCTGGCTTTCTCGACCCAGTCCACGCACTCGGGCAGCCCGTAGCTGTTCACCATGAGATCGTTGTCGGTGAAGGTCGGCGCGGTCAGATAATTCGCGCGCCGCACCGCCATCGGATCAAGTCCGAGCTCGCTTGCCATGTCGTCGAGCAGATTTTCGAAGGCGAAGCGGATGTCGACCGTGCCGTGGCCGCGGAACGCGCCGCACGGCGGCGTATTCGTGAGCACGCGCTTGCCGATATATTTGACGTTGTGCAGGTCGTAGATGGCGTAGAGCATCGAGCCGGAATAGAGAATCGTGACGATGCCGTAGCCGGAGTGCGCCCCGCCGCGCTGGTAGCATTCGCATTCGACGGCGGTGATCTTTCCGTCCTTGCGCATGCCGATCTTGAGGCGGATATCGGTCTGCGGCCGCCCGCGATGGGTGATGAAGGTCTCCTCGCGGGTGGTGACCAGGCGCACGCTGCCGCCCGCCTTGCGCGCGAGCAGTGCGGCGATCAGCTCCACGTTGAGCGCCTCCGTGCGGCAGCCGAAGCCGCCGCCCACATGCGGCTTGATCACGCGGATGCGCGACATGTCCATGTCGAGGATCTGCGCGAGCATCAGATGCACGTAATAGGGAACCTGCGTACTGGCGTACACGGTCATGCGCTCGCGCACGGCATCGTATTCCGCGACCGCGGCGTGCATTTCCATTTGGTTCTGGCAGACCTCGGCGCAATCGTAGCTGCCCTCGCGCACGAGGTCTGCCTCGCGAAAGCCCTGTTCCACGCTGCCCAACTCGAACAGCACGTCGCGCTCGATCTTGTTGGGACGATGCGCGTGGATCGTGCTCGCGCCCGCCGCCATCGCCTCCTGGGATGTGTAGTGGGCGGGTAGCTGCTTGACCTCGAGCTTGATGAGGCCGAGCGCGCGCTGGGCGGTGGCGTCGTCGACGGCCGCAACCGCCGCGACCGGCTCGCCGCGATAGCGCACCTTGTCGCGCGCCAAAGGGTGCTCGCTGCGCGCGATCGGCAGCACGCCGAAAGTCTTGTCGCAATCGGCGCCGGTGACGATCGCCTTCACGCCGGGCAGCCGCAACGCCTCGGACACATCGACATTGAGGATCTCGGCGTGGGAATAGGGGCTGCGGAAGATGCGACCCGCCAGCAGTCCCGGCGTGACGAGATCGGCGGTGTACTTCGCGCGCCCCGACACCTTGTCCGGCCCGTCGACCATCGGCACGTAGGCGCCGATGTTATGCGCAGGGACGACCTCGTTCATGGCGCCAGTCCGCCGGCGTGGAGTTCGGCGGCGTATTTCACCGCCTCGATGATTTTGACGTAACCGGTGCAGCGGCAGATGTTGCTGCCGAGCGCGGCGCAGATCTCGTCCTCGCTCGGATGCGGATTGCGCCGCAACAACCCTGCCGACGCCATGATGAATCCTGGCGTGCAGTAGCCGCATTGGGAGCCGAGCTTCTCGTGGAAGCCACGCTGCACTGCCGAAAGGCGGCCATCCTGACCGAGTGATTCCACGGTATCGACCCGCTGGCCGTTCACGCCGGCTGCCAGCGTGAGGCACGAGAGTCGCGGTTGATCATCGACCAGCACGGTGCAGGCACCGCACTCGCCACCGTCGCAGCCGGTTTTTGTTCCAGTGAGGCCGACGACTTCCCGCAAATAGTCCAGCAGCAACAGATTATCCGGCACCGCATCGACGCGGCGGCGGCCGTTCAAGACGAGCTCGAGAATGCGGGCCATGCGTGCCGTTCCAAATATCAACATTCGGCACAGCATTCAAATCGGT
>CBFGVM010000248.1:0-6373 GCA_965652015.1 uncultured Alphaproteobacteria bacterium | reverse complement strand
CTTGCCCTCATGGAACGGCCCGACGAGCGCAAGACCATGCTCTTCATCACCCATTCGATCGACGAGGCGATCCTGCTGGGCGATCGCATCGCGGTGATGAGCGCGCGTCCCGGCCGCATCAAGGAGGTGCTCAACATGCCGTTCGGATGGCCGCGCAATCCCGATGCGGTGCGATCCGATCCGCGCTTTGCCGAAATTCGCCTGCACATCTGGCATCAGCTTCATACCGCGAAGCCTAAGATGCGAGTCTCGAGAGAAGTTGCGTGACCACCATTGAACGAGCCCGTGGCGAATTGGCCGATGCCGCGCAATCGGTCGACGTCTCCGGCGACCAGGCGCGTGCCGAACGGGCCGCCGCCGCGCGCCGACATCGGCGTCGCCTCATCGATCTTGCGATCCGTCTCGTGTCGCTCGCCATCGCGCTCACGCTCTGGGAGGTCGCCGCTTGGAACGTCGACCCGGTGCTCTTTACCTCGCCGAGCAAGGTGGCGGTGGCGGCCTATCACATGGTGCTCAGCGGCGAGCTGTGGACCTATCTGTGGCCGAGCCTGGTCGTGCTCGCGATCGGCTTCGCGTTCGCGGTGGTGCTCGGGGTCGGCATCGGGCTGCTGCTCGCGCGCTTTTGGGTGCTCGATGTTGCGCTCACCGTCTACATCACGTTTCTCTATTCCATTCCCTCGGTCGCGCTCGTCCCGCTGATCGTGCTGTGGGCCGGTTTCGACACCACGGCCAAGGTGATCATTCTATTCCTGTTCGCGTTCTTCCCGATGGTGATCAACACCTATCAAGGCGTCAAAAGCGTCGATCCCAAGCTCATCGAGGTCGGTCGCGCCTTTCGCTGCTCGGAAGGGCAATTGTGGTGGAATATCGTGCTGCCGGCATCGCTGCCGTTCATCGTAACGGGATTGCGGCTGGCGCTGGGACGCGGCTTGATCGGCATGGTGCTCGCCGATCTCTATACCGCCATCTCCGGCATCGGCTACCTCATCGTGCGAACCGCGAGCACCTATCAGGTGGATAAGATGTTCGTGCCGATCGTGACGCTCGGCCTGTTGGGCGTGACGCTGACCGCATTGCTGCGGCTGGCCGAGAAATACGTGGCGCCCTGGACCGCGGCCTCGCAAGAGGACTAGAGCGGACGCGGTGCAATAGATTGGCTATCAGGGGGCAACCAGAAAGACGGAAACTGCATATGTCCAACGGCTATCGATCGATCTCTCTCGTGGCGCTGGCGGCGCTCGCTCTTGCGATCGTTGATGCGGCGAGCCGCGGCGCGCAGGCGCAAAGCTGCAGCGCCATGCGCAAGATCAATATCGGCGTGTCGGTCGCGCCGCCCAACGTGGTGCACACCTCGCCCTATGTGGCCAAGGAGCTCGGCTTCTTTGCCAAGCGCTGCATCGAACCGAACATCATCCAGTTCGAAGGCGGCCAATCGGCGACCGCGAACGCTGCCGCCGCGCAGGGATCGGCCATCGTGAGCGTGAGCGACGTGGCCATCGGGCGCGGCATGAAGGTGCAGCAATTCTGGGGTTTGGCGCCCCGCATGCCGCAGGCCTATATGGTGTCGCCGGACGTGAAGGCCGCCGCGGATCTCAAGGGCAAGAAGCTCAGCGCCACGGGCGGCGGCGTCGGCGGGTTCAACTGGCGCATGGGCCGGGAAGTCCTGCGCACCGCCGGCCTCACCGTCGATGATGCGCAATTCATCTCCGCGGCCACCGCCGGTCGGTTGCCCGGCTTGCTCGCCGGGCAGATCGACGGCGTCGCGCTGCATCCCGAGGACGTCTATCTGGCCAAAAAGCAGAAGCCGGCTCTGAACGCTCTCGTTCAGCTCGCCGATCTCATGCCCAATTACATGTTCAACGCCTACGGCGCCTCGCTCGACTGGATCGCGCGCGATCGCGCACTTTTGCGCGACACCGCCGCCGCCATGATCGAGGCCAACCGCGCCATGTTTCGCGATCAGGCGAAGGTCGTGCCCATCATCGAGAAAGCAACCGACAAGCCGCGGGATGCGGTGGAATATGCAATCGATGTCCTGACAAAGAATTGCGTCTGGTCGGTCAATGCCGGCTTCGACCCCGCCCGCACCCAATGGTCGATCGACAACAGCGCTGAGAACGGCGACATCGACAAGGATAAGAAGCCGACCGTGGAGCAGGTTGCGAATATTCAGCTCGCCAAGGAGGCGGTCGAGGCCGCCGGCGGCTCCGTCACCATCGGCAATTGCAAGGATTGAAACGCCATGAACATCCAAATGCCGCGTCCGTCCGCGCACCAGCCATGGGACGAGGTGCGCACGCGGCTCGACCAGAACTCTCCGTTCTCAAACATGCACGACACCCCCTATTACCGGGACGCGGTCTACGACCATCTCTCGAAGCAGGAATACCAGCGCCGCTACCGGGCGCTGCGCGACAAGATGCGCGAGCACAAGCTCGACTGCGTGATCGTGCCGGGCGGGCCCAGCCATTGGAGCTTCGGCGGCGGCATGCAATGGCTCACCGGCCACTGGGAGTGGCATGCGATCGCGTCCTATGTCGTCGTACCGTTCGACGACGAGCCGACGCTGATCTTCTCGATGGGCGGCACCCACGCCGAAGCCTGCCGGCGCGAATGCGCCAACGCCTTGTCCGACGTGCGCCACAGCCGCAACGGCAAATACGCCGAGGTGATGGTCGAGCGGCTCAAGGAACTCAAGCTCGAGCGCGGCCGCATCGGGCTCATCGAGATCGATGCGCGGCACGGCGATTATCTGCCGGTCAATCAGTACAACATGCTGCGCCAGTCGCTGCCCGAGGCGGAGTTCGTCTTCACCAAGGGCTTCCTGCACGAGCTGATCGTCGTGCATAGCGAGGAAGAGCTGCGCTGCGTACGCAAGGCCGGCGTACTGTGCGAGCGTGCCATGCAGGCGATCGTCGCGCGCGCCAAGCCGGGGGTGCCGGAATACGAGCTGCGTGCGGCGGCCGGTGCCGCCATCCTCGACGGCGGCGGCGACATCGACTTTCTCATCATCGGATCAACGCCGATGGCCGACCCGGCGATGGTGTTCGGAAATCCACGTCCGTCGCACCGCAAGCTGCAAAAGGGCGACATCATCAATATGGAGCTCGCCGCCGGCTACAACGGCCTCTCCGCCCAGATCGGCTCGCCGATTACGCTCGGGTCCCCAACCGACATGGTGCGCAATTTCTGGGAGGAGATCACGGTGCCGGGCTATCGCAAAATCATCGCCGAGATCAAACCCGGCAATGCGACCGACAACATGCGGCTCGCCAGCCGCTTCGTCCGCGAGCACGGGGTGCAGTCGCGCCCCACGCAGGTGCACGGCATCGACATCGTCACCGACCGCCCGCACGTATTCGCCGAGCGCACCGAGGCTGACGAGACCGACAAGGTGCTCAAGCCCGGCATGATCATCATGGCCGAACCCAATCCGATCACGGCGGACGGACTCTTCGGCATCTTCCTCGGGCACACCTTCATCGTGACCGAAACCGGCCACGAATGCGTCGACAATTTTCCGCTCGAGATTGCGGTGGCGCAGGGTTGATAAGCAACGTGCTGACCAGAACGCAAACGCAGGACACCCGGCGTTTTCCTGCCGCTATCTTGCGCGCATTTCTCGTCGATGCTCTGCGCGCCAGCGGACTAAGCGAGGCCGATACCAGCACCGTGGCGAATGCGATGCTGGAGGCCGCTCTCACCGGCTCTGATGCCCACGGCATCTTTCGCCTCGCGGGCTATGTGCGCCAGCTTAAGCGCGGCGCCATCAACCCGCGTGCGACCATCCGCGTGCTCGAACGCGGTCCAGCGACCGCCCTGATCGACGGCGACCACGGTATGGGCCATGTGGTGATGACCTACGCCGCTCAGCTCGCCGTGGAACTCGCGCGTGCCTCGGGCGTGGGTTGGGTCGGCGCGCACGACCCCGTCGGGCTGGAGCGTGCCGTCGTAGAAGGTGTACGGGCCGACGTTGTAGGCCTGCCGGAGTCTGCCGTCGTCGTGGTCGGGGTCGTTCGGCGCGCGCCGTTCCAATCACGCCGGCGCCGGCGCGATCTACGCCACCATTCCGCTCCAAGACGGGATGATCGGGATCTACGGCGCGGCTTCGAGCGTGAACCACATGGCGCCGTGGGGCGGCAGCGAACCCCTGCTCGGAACCAACCCGATCGCGGTGGCGATCCCGGCCGGGAACGAGCCCCCAGTGATATTGGACATCGCCACTTCGCTCGCGTCGAACGGCGCGATTCGAACTTACGAGCTCGAAGGCAAACCGATGCCGCAGGGCTGGGTGCAGAATCGCAATGACGGTTCGCCGATTACGGATCCGCGCCGCATCAACGAGGGCACTTATCTGCCCATGGGCGACTACAAGGGCAGCGGGCTTTCGATTGTCATCGGGCTGTTGGCGGGACCTCTCAACCGCGCCGCCTTCGGCCGCGATATTCGGGATTTCGCCGCACCGCCGGGCGGCGACGGCAATGTCGGGCAATTCGTGATCGCGCTCGACGTCGCGCGCTTCGTGCCGCCGGACGCGTTCAAGGCCGAGATCGATCGACACATTCGCGACCTCGTCTCCTCGCGGCCCGTGCCGGGCGGCGATGACATTCGTGTGCCAGGAATGGGACGGGCGGCGTGCCGGGCCGAGCGGGAACGCAACGGGGTGCCGCTCCATGCGACGGTGGTGGCGCAGGTTGAGGAGGTGGCAAAATCGCTCGGCATCACCCCGCTGAGCGCGCGCGCATGACTGCGCCGGTATCATCGTCTTCGGGATCGCCGTTCTGGCGCTTCTCGCTGCGCTTCTACCGCCAGCGCGAAGTCGCGGACGCTTGCATCGCCTTGCAGGAGGAGGCGGGTATCGACGTCAATCTGCTGTTGTTTCTGCTGTGGCATGCAACGCAAAAGCGGGCGCTCTCGGGGCCGGAGGTGGCTGAGCTCGAACGGCGTGTTGCTCCCTGGCGCCATATGACCGTGATACCGCTGCGCACCATGCGGCGAGCCCTGAAGTCCCCGCCGACGCTCGTTCCCAGCGCCGGCACGGAACTCTTTCGCACCAAGATCAAGGCGGTCGAGCTCGAGGCCGAGCGCCTCCAGCAGGAGGCGATGCACGACCTCGCCGTCCCATTGCTGGGAAAAGACGCGCCGTCGCTCGAGGCGGCCGCGCGTGCCAACATCGCAGCCTATGCGGCGATGTGCGCTACCGCCTTCCCCAAATCCGCAATCGACACCCTGCTCGCGGCGCTTTTGGACCTCGAGCTCAACCCGGAGGAACGACATGGATAAGGACACCTACGACCGCGGACTGACCATGCGCCGCAAGGTGCTCGGCGAAGAGTATGTCGACCGCGCGCTCAAAAGCGCCGATGACTTCAATCGCGATTTCCAGCGCATCGTCACCCAGTATTGTTGGGGCGAAACTTGGGGCGACAATACGCTAAGCCCGCGCGAGCGCTCGATCCTCAATCTCGGGATGATTGCCGCTCTCGGCAAAATGGAGGAATTTCAGACCCACGTCCGCGGCGCACTTCGCAACGGCCTTACCCCCGACGAGATTCGCGCAGTGCTCACCCAGATCGCGATCTACTGCGGTATCCCGGTCGGTGTGGACTGTTTCCGGATTGCCAAGACGGTGCTGAGCGAGGCCAAGAAGACGTGACAGGTATCTGGTTGGAGCCGGCTAAGCCCTTGAATTGGGCCGAGTTCCATCGGGCGGCGATTGTCAAGATGTTGGTCATCTTTTTCCGCCTATGGTCTTGAATGTGCCTTGTTCCTGGTCGATTCCGTTGATCGATCCGGGGTTGCGTGAGGGGGAGGGGGAATGGTTTTCCGCACCGCAGGTGCCATCGCGACGCTGCTGATCGGCCTGGGAGCGTCTGCCGGCGACGCTTTGGCCCAATACTACCCGCCGGCTCAAGCCTATCCACCGCCTCAGGCGTATCCTCCCGCGCAGGGCTATCCGCCGTATCGGCCGCTTCCGCCGGTCGCCGATGTCGACGACAATCAAATCTATGATCTGCACGGCCGTCCGATTCCGCCGGCGGCCGTCGAACCGGCTCCGCCTGCCGCGCGATACGGACGCGGCGGTGCCGTTTACCCGGATGAAGCGGCAGTCCCGCCGGGATATCGCGAGCAACGCGCTCCGCAACCGGCTGCGCCTCCCACGCGCCCTTACTACGGATCGCCCGCTCCCAATTATACGCCGGCACCGACCGGCACTCAGTCCGAGCAGGACGAAGCGCGGCCGCCACTGCCGATCACTCCCGGCCAGGCCGGGGCGGGTCAAGCTGACCCGAACGCGTCCGCCGGCACGACGCCGTCCGATCCGCGAAACATGGCGGCGTTCCCGCCTGAAGTGCGGCCCGAGACCGGCCCG
>CBFGVM010000247.1:0-6376 GCA_965652015.1 uncultured Alphaproteobacteria bacterium | reverse complement strand
CCGGCGTATTCGCGTAGGCCATGGACGCCAGGCCGAGTGCGTAGAGCACCGCCCCGACGCTGAGAACCGGCATCGCGCCATAGCGGTCGGCCAGCGCCCCGGCCACCGGCTGCGCCGCGCCCCAGAGCAGCATCTGGATCGCGAGCGCGAGCGCAAACACGTCGCGTCCCCAACCGTGCGCGCTCGACATCGGAGTGAGAAAGAAGCCCAAGCCCGAACGCGCGCCGAAACCGACGAGCGCGATCAGGCAACCGCAGGCCAGGATGAGAGCCGGAGTGCGCCAGGGGAACGGGCGGGCCACAACGGAGGACGCAGCCTGGATGCTGTCCGCCCTGGTGCTATCTCCGCGTTGCATGCGGTCCGTTCCATCTCGCGCGTTGTCGCCCGCGGCGCGCTCAGGCCGGCGCGGGTGCCGCGCGCATCACCGGTTTTTCCACGATCGGCAGATTGATCACGGCGGAGAGCACGCCGAACAGGACCGACAGCCACCACACCGCGTCATAGGAGCCCGTGCGCACGAACACGATGCCGCCGAGCCACACGCCGAGGAAGCCGCCGACCTGATGGCTGAAAAACGCCAAGCCGGCGAGCGTCGCGAGCCAGCGCGTGCCGAAGATCAAGGCAATGATGCCGTTGGTCGGTGCCACCGTGGAGAGCCAGAGCAGGCCCATGACCGCGCCGAACAGGATCGACGATACTGCAGTCACCGGGAAGGAGATGAAGGCGAGCACCGCGGCGGCACGCGCGAAATAGATGAACGAGAGGAGGTAGCGTTTGGGCATGAGATTGCCGAGCCAGCCCGAGGCTAGCGAGCCGACGATGTTGAACAGCCCGATCACCGCGATGGTCCAGCCGCCGACCTGCGCAGAAAGGCCGCGATCGACCAGGTAGGCCGGCATATGGACGGTGATGAACGCGAGCTGGAAACCGCAGGTGAAAAAGCCGAGCACGAGCAGCACATAGGAGCGGTGACCGATCGCCTCCGACAGCGCCTGCCGCAGCGACTGCGACGCCGCACCGGGCGAGCTCTCCGCTGGCGCAGTGGCCAGTGCAAGCGACAGCGGCAGCACCAGCAGCATGCCCACGCCGAACACGAGTAGCGCGGTCTGCCAGCCGAAGGCATCCATCAGCGAGACCGCGACCGGAGAATAGAGGAACTGGCCGAACGAGCCGGCGGCGGTGCCCGCGCCGAACGCGAGCAAGCGCAAGCGCGCGGGCAAGAGCTTGCCGAACGCAGCGAGCACGACCGAGAACGAGCAGCCGGCCAGGCCAAAGCCGGTGAAAACGCCGGCCGCGAGATCGAGCAGCAGCGGAGACGTCGAATACGCCATCAGGATCAGGCCGAGCGCGTAAAAGACGCCCCCGGCGCACAACACGCGCATGGTGCCGAAGCGGTCGGCAATGGCGCCGGCAAACGGCTGGCCGATCCCCCAGAGGATGTTCTGAATCGCCAATGCCAATCCGAACACGTCGCGGCCCCAGTCGTTGGCTTGCGACATCGGCGTCAGAAAAAAGCCGAGCGTGGCGCGCGGCCCGAAGCTGATCATGGAGATGAGACAGCCGCACAGTACGATCACAGCCGGCGTGCGCCAGCCGATCGCAGCGGCTTTGGAGGCGGAAGGAAGTGAAATGGCCATGACCCCGTTTCGCAATCGAAGAACAATCGCCGGGCCAAGACACCCGGCGGTCGCTTGTACGGCGTCGCGCCTGCATCCTCAAACGAAAACTTGGCGAAGCGTCCTCCGCCGGCGCATGGCAGTTAGTCCCGCCGGAGCTGGCAGCGGGCAGACCGCAGTGTTAGGCGCTCGAATCGAGAAGAACTTCATCTCGAATCGAGAAAGAACCCGATCAAGAGCTTGCATGCCTGCGGGCCTGCCGCGATGATCATGTCGGCCGGCACCATGACACGCTCGCTCCTCTGCCCCGATGCTTTCCTGTCGCCGCTCGAGATCGACGCCGCGGTCACGCGCGCGCTCGCCGAGGATCTGGGGCGCGCCGGCGACGTCACCGCAATCGCCACCATCCCCGAAGACACACGCGCACGTGCCCTCGTCGTGGCACGCCAGGCAGGGGTGATCTCCGGCCTACCGCTCGTTGCCGCGACGTTCGCCAAGCTTGCGCCCGAAATCGAGATCGCGGCCAACACGCGCGACGGCTCGGGCGTTACCGGCAAGAGCGAACTGATGATCGTGGCGGGGCCCGCGCGCGCGGTGCTTGCCGCCGAACGGGTCGCGCTCAATCTGCTCGGTCGTCTTTCGGGGGTGGCGACGGCGACGCATGAATTCGTCCGCCGCGTGGCCGGTACGCGCACGCGCATCTGCTGCACCCGCAAGACCACGCCGGGCCTGCGGGCGTTGGAGAAATACGCGGTGCGCTGCGGCGGCGGTTTCAACCACCGCTTCGGACTCGACGATGCCATGCTAATCAAAGACAACCACATCGCCGTCGCCGGCGGCATCCGCGCGGTGCTCGAACGCGCAAGAGCCGCCGCCGGCCACCTCGTCAAGATCGAAATCGAGGTCGATACGCTCGATCAGCTGCGCGAGGTGCTGGACGTCGGGCTGGCGGACGCGGTGCTGCTCGACAACATGGACACCGCAACCATGCGCAAGGCGGTGGAAATGGTCGGCGGCAAGTTTCCGCTCGAAGCCTCCGGCGGCATCACTCTCGATACGATTGCCGAGATCGCCAAGACCGGCGTGGACTACGCCTCCTCGGGCTGGATCACCCATTCGGCGCCGCAACTCGACGTCGCGCTCGACATCGAGATGTGACGATGGCCGTCATTGCCGGACGTGACACCGCAAGTCGGGTTTACCCGACTTGCGCTTCTTCATATTGCGCAACTCGGGCAAGCCCGAGTTGCGATGCAATCCATCTGCTTCGCAAAAAACTTGTTACGAAGAACGATGGACCCGCGGGTCAAGCCCGCGGGTGACGACGCGATTCAGTCTCACAGCTTCTTCGCCGCCTCCACGAGCCGCCGCGCCGACTCGATCGTCGAGGCCTCGTCTCCCCATTCCGGCGCCTCGAGGCCGTCGCCCCACTTGCGCGGCCGATAGAAGGTGTGCACGCCGAGCCGGTGCATCTTGGTCATCTCGCGTACCCAGCCGGGCCGCACCCAGTGGGCGTGGTAATGCGTGGCCTTGCCGACCTCGGGCAGCCAGAGCCTGCCGTCGAGCATTTCGGCGGCGATGGTCTTGGCTCGCTCCCACATGTCGGCCTCGCGCACGATGTCGGGGATCCCGTCGCAGGCGAATGTGAACTGGCAGTGCAGCCGACGGTGGGCGTTTTGGTAGACGACGCCGCAGACGGTGTTGGGATATTTGCCGGAGAACACGCGGTTGAGGATCACCTGGGCCACCGCCATCTGGCCGCGCACGGATTCCCCGCGCGACTCGAAGTAGATCGCCTCGGCCAGGCATTTCTCGGAGTCGGCGCGGGCCTTCTCGTCGAGACCAAGCCGCTCGGCCGGGGCCATCGGCCGCTGGTCTTCGCCTGTGACCTCGCCTTTGGCGGCAACCGACTGGCCGCCGCCGATCCCGTTCTTCATGACGACGCCCGGATCGGACGGCAGTGGCGGCAGATCCACGCGCTCCACCGGCGCATCGAAGATGCGGCCGGGCTCGCCCGCGGGGAAGGGCACCGGCGGACGCATCGCGAGTTTTGCGTTGGCGCTATTGCTCGCGGCGATGTCTGCCTCTTCGAGTCGCGGCTCTTCGCCCGGTGCCCACGGCTCGATGGCACCGAGCTTTTGTCCCATCGGATCGATGCTGAAATAGAGCCGCGCCGCGCGCAGCGAGGAGTCAGCGTCGGCGGCGGCAAAGGCGAGGCCGGTGACGGTCCCCTCCTTGCCGTTCTCGCCCGCCTTGGCGGCTTCCACGCCACCTTCCGGCTGCGGGGCGAGCACGGGATAGGCTGAATTCGCTGCCAGGCCTTTCGGCGCCGCCGCGGCGGAGCTGTCTGCACTCGCGAGCACATAACGGCCCGCATCTTGGGCCGGCCGGACAGGCTCGCTTGCCGCGTCTGCAACGCCGACGGGCGGATCGATCGGCTGTCCGCCCTCTCGTTGCGCGAGCGATGCGCCCTGCCGGTCCTCGTCGGGGGCTACGTCAGCGGGCTCCCTTGGCTTGAGGCGATCACCTTTGAGCGCAAGCAGCCGATCGCGCCCGACGCCATAATCGCCCTTGCGGCTGCGGTCGACCATCGGACCCGCATAGCGGCTGGTGAAGAACGTCTCTTCGAGAAATCGCTCGCGGATCGATCGGGCGACATTTGCGCCGTTCGGATCGAAGCCGATCAACTGATAGTCGAGCGGGAGCGGTATCGATGCTCCGACCGGCTGCTCCGGTTCAGTGAAGTTCGCTTCGTGGACGGTGCCCACGGGCGCGGCGAAAGCCGTCTTCTGCGAGCGGTCGACAATCGGTTGGCGCGAAAGCGCGACAGCGAGGTCCTGATGGCCAACCTCGCTCGTCAGCAGCAGCAACATCAGGATGCCGAGGCCGAAGGGTGATTGCAGATCACCCTTCGGCCTGTTGCGCGATGCAACCATCCAGGCCCCCGCCCCTGCAAAACGCAATGCATCTTCCCGCCGGCACAAGGCGGCGTGATGGCGCAAATGCGTCGAATTTTTATTGCCCGAGCAAGCTTGCGATCCTGTTAATCGGGCGGGGTCCCGCCACAATGTTGCCGCAGGCAATGCACGGCGGGGTCGCGGCGGCGGCACGATCGCGCAACCGCTGGTCGGCGGGAACCGCGGACGCCGAACCTAAAGCACCGAGCCAACGCACCCGGCTAATGGATCTGGATCACATTTTTCGTGTCGTCCCCACGAGGGGCGCCCCGTGACAGCAGAAGCGCGTTTACGCGCGTCTATGACGCGCTATGCGTCGCGGGGACCCCGTTGCGGGGACCCATAACCACCGGCCTCTGGAACATGGGTCCCGCTTTCGCGGGGCGACAAAGTATAGCTGATCAGTCGGATTCGGTCCGCGCGGGCGCGGTCACATCTTCAGGCCACGCTCGGTGTAATATTTCACCGCGCCGGGATGCCAGGGGATCGGCGAGTTCTTCGTCGACTGGTTCTCGAGCGTGATGTTCTTTGCCTCGGCGTGCACGGCCGCGAGCTCGTCGCGCTTTTCGATGAAGGTCTTGACGATGTCGTAGGCGACCTTGTCGGTCATCTTGGCATTGGCGACCAGAATGTTCTGCACCACGGCGATGGGATTATCCTTGTCCTGACCCGGATAAGTCTTCGCCGGGATCACGCCGGTGGTATAGAGGTTGTTGTACTTGGCGTTCATCTTGTCGACCAGGTCGGCGTGGTCGATGAGCTTGATCTTCACGTTCGGCGTGGCGCCGAGGTCGGTCACTGCGGCTGTCGGCAGCCCGCCGACCCAGAAGAACGCGTCGATCTTGCGGTCCTTGAGCGCATTGACCGATTCGGCAACGCCGAGCCGCTCGCGCTTCATGTCTTTGTCCTTGTCGAGGCCGGCGGCATCGATGACACGAAAGGCCATGACCTCGGTGGCGCTGCCGGGCGAGCCGGTGGAGACGCGCTTGCCCTTGAGATCGGCCATTTTCTCGATGCCGGTGCCCTCGATGCTCACCACGTGCATGCGGTTGGGATAGAGCACCATCAAGGTGCGCACCTCGACCGGGGCACCCTTGAACTTGTCCTCGCCCTTGAGCGCATCGAGCGCGGCGTCGACCATCACCAGCGCGACCTCGCTCTGCTGCGAGCCGATCAATTTAAGATTGTCGACCGAGCCGCCGGTCACGCGGGCGCTCGCCTGCACCCCGGGCACGTATTTGGACAGCACGTTGGCCATGCCGCCGCCGAGCGGATAGTAAACGCCGCCGGTGCCGCCGGTGGCGATGGCGATATTGAGTCCCTGATCGGCGCCTTGGCCGAAGGCCGCGCCGGCAAGCGTCGCCGCCCCCATTGCGAGCGCGCAGAGCACAAGTCCTTTGCGTTTCATCTCGGTCATCCTCTCCTAGTGCGGGCCAGTCGCAGGTACGCGCGGCGTGGTCATGTATTGTCTTAGCAGGACCGCGGCGGCAATCGCCAAGCCAAATGTCGCGGTGTAGCTAATGTCACGGCCGATCACGGCCTCCATCAACGCCTCGAGCAGGCTTGGGAACACCAGAAAAAGCCCCGCCAGCACCAACAGCAGGCGTTCCGCCAAGGTTGCCTTGCGGAGCGCCCAGCCTTGAGCCGCCGCTGCCAATGCCGCCAACCCAACGAGCGCCTTGGCCGTGATCAACACGATATCGATCCAAGAGCCGCCCTTCGGCAGCTGGAGCAGCAGACCGACGCCGTGCGGATCGAGCACGAACACGAACGGGACCAGGAAGGCCGGCAGGGTATATTTCC
>CBFGVM010000246.1:0-6388 GCA_965652015.1 uncultured Alphaproteobacteria bacterium | reverse complement strand
TTGAACGAGGATGCCCGCACACGGATCACCACGTGGCCCGCAACGGCTGCGGGGACTGGATGGTCCGTCACGACGGCCAGCTCGTCGAGCCCGCCGTGTTTGCGCAGAACCAGCGCTTTCATGGTCTTGTTGCCGCTCACCAATTCGCCCCTGCCGATAGTGCCTCAGTCTGTAGCCCGGATGAGCGCAGCGAAATCCGGGTGCTACCGCCAAACCCTCCCGCTTTCGCTTCGCTCATGCGGGCTACGACGCTGGATTGTGGTCAGCCACGGGTCTAAGTAGCTTAGGCCGCCCTCGCCAACAACCTCTCGCGTTCGGAGCGCCCTCGATGCAGGAAAATTTCCGCCAGTTCCTCGACCGCCTGCGGCAGAGCGGAGAGCTCGTCGACCTGCATCAGCCCGTGGATATCCGCCACATCGCGACCCTGGTCGATCAGGCGGAGACCGCGCTCTATTTTCACGACGTGATCGGCTACGACATGCCGGTGGTCTCCGGTCTCATCCGCACGCGCGAGCGCTCGATGATGGCGCTGGGCTGCGAGACCTATCGCGAAATCGAGGACAAGCTCACGCGGGCACTCAACCACCCGATCCCGCCGAAATATGTCAAGTCCTCGCCGACTCGCGAGGTGGTCGTCGCCGGCGAGGAAGTCGACCTCTACAAGCTGCCGATTCCCATGTCGTCGATTTTCGACGGGGGTCCGATGATCACCGCCGGCGTGGTGATCGCACGCGATCCCGAGCTCGGGATCAACAGCGGTATCTACCGCTTCATCGTGAAGGAAAAGAATCTCACCGGCATCGACATCGTCACGCCCAACAACATGCGCCTGTTCGCCCAGCGCGCCTATGAGAACGGCCGTCCCTTGCCGATCTCGATTTCGATCGGGACCCATCCCATCGAGGTCACGGGCTCTGGCTATCGCGCGCCGCTCGGCGTCGACGAGATGGCGATCGCGGGCGGATTGCGCGGCGCGCCGGTCGAGCTGGCGCCGTGCGAGACCATCGACCTGCCCTATGTCGCCGATGCCGAGATCGTGCTGGAGGCGGAGATTTTGCCGACGGGGTGGACCTGGCCGGAGGGACGCTTCGGCGAATTCACTCGGCTGATGGGCGGCCTGCACTGGAACCCGCTCGTGCGCATCAAGGCGATCGCGATGCGCAAGGATGCGATCTATTACAATCTGCACATGCCATGGGAAAACACCTGGCTCGCGGCGCCTACGCGTTATGCCGCGATCCGCCAGGCGCTGCGCACCGCCGGCGTGCAGGTCAAGGAAATCAACGTCACGCTCGGCGGCTGCGCGTTCTGGCACGCCGTGATCTCGATCAAGAAGCAGCCGGGCGAAGCCAAGAACGCGCTGCTGGCGGCGCTCTCGGTCATGGACCTCAAGCACGTGGTGGTGGTCGACGACGACATCGACGTGTTCGACCCGACCGAGGTCGAGTGGGCGATCGCCACCCGCGTGCAGGGCGACAAGGACGTAATGGTGGTGAGCAATGCGCGCGCCAAGCCGCTCGATCCGAGCCTGCCGCAGGGCTACGGCGTGGTGCCGACCGGCGCCAAGGTCGGCATCGATGCCACGATCCCGGAGGGGATTCCACGCGAATATTACGAGCGCATTACCTACGCCTACGCCGATCGGGCCCAGATTGGCGCCTATATCAACGGCAAGTCGGACGCGGCGGGCGTTGCGGGCGGCGATGCCGAAGTCGCCGCATTGGCAAGCAAGGTCTTGGACGCGATCGGCAAGGAGCCGCTCTACTATACCGACATTGCCGAGCGCTTCTGCGACTATGACTTCCGCACCGTTGCGCGCGCGCTCGGCCATCTGCACGCGAGCGAGAAGCTGTGGCAGGACCCGCGCGGGCGCATGTGCGTGCGCGGCTCCGAGTTCGCGGCCAAGCCGCCAAGGCGGTGAATGCGGTGCGCCGGCATCTAGGGTGTAGCCCGGATGAGCGCAGCGAAATCCGGGAGCGTAGTGCCACGGCCCAAGCTATCCCGCATCCCGCCATAGCGCGTCGAAGACGCGCGTAAACACGCTTAAGGCTCATGCGGGCTACGATCCTGCCTCACGGTTTCGATGCAACGTCGAATGGAATGCGTTGAATCTCGGCGTTCATCGCATTGCCGTCGACGATGAACTGCGCGATCAGCGTGAACTGACCCGGCGGCAGCTTGCCCGTGAAATCGAGGGAGAAGCTTGCATCGGCAGAGGGTGCCACTTGGCCCGCGAGTACCGCACGGCCTTCGCCGTCGGTCACGAGATAGCGGCATTCCGGAGCCGACCGCTTGAGTGCGTCGGCTGCAATCGATGGCAGCGGGCGGCGCACGATGTCGTAGCTGCGCTGATGCTTTTGCACGAGCTCGATGTCGCCGAACAGTCTAATCCGTTCGCCGGCGCGCTCGACCTTGGTGATGAAACCCCGGCGCGGGGTGGCGTAAGCGTCATATGAACCCACACCGAGCGGATAGCTGAGATCGCGGAACGCCTCGAGCGTGACACTGTCGGCCGACCAGCGCTTGAGCTGATACGGGCCATTGGTCACCAGGAAGTGCCCGCGCTCCCTGTAGAACGCTTTGAGCGCGGCCCAACGCTTGCGGGCGTCCTCCGCGCTGACCAGCGATGTCAGAGTATCGGGGCGATAGCTTTCGCGCTCGAATGTCTCGACCAGCCCAAGAAGCCGCGCCCTCATTGCCTCCGAGCGCACGAGATCGAGCCAATCGACGCCGCGGCGCCGGGCCTCGGATTGCGAAAACGCAGCCCAGCCGCGCTCGACGGCTTGCTCCATGAGCACAAGGAGATGCCAGGGCAGCGTGCTCCAGGGCGGAGCGACCACCGCGTCTTGCTCGGGATCGATCGGCGCGGTCGAGGTGTAGACGTCGATCACCAACAGCTCGCGCACGTATTCGAAATCGCCGAAGCGGAAGGATTTGGATGTCGTGTCGGTGCCGACGACGCGAACGCCCAGAAGGTGAGAGCGCATGACCGCGCTGGCGGCCGCGACCAGCGGATCGAAATGCGCATCTTCGCTGTCGGTGCGCGCGCCCCAGCGATAGGCAAACGCATAGGCATAAAGCACGTCGGCGGCGCTCATCCGCGTGCCGTCGTGGAAGGCGGAGCCGAGCACGCGATAGGTCAACTTCTGTTTGGCGACCTTGCCCGCGCCGACCGCCTGCAAGCGACCGCTTCCGGGCTCCGGCAGCACCGCATCCTCCGGGACGGCGATCGCGGCTGCAACGGGCTGCGCGGGCGCGCGGCGCTCGACGATCGGCTCGGCGAGAATGGACAGGCTCACGAAGGTATAGACCACCATGAGCGCGGTCAGCGGAACCTGGGAGCGCAACGCGAGACGCCGCGTGTCGAGGACCTGCATGGCCTTGACATGCGCGAGATAGACCGCAGCGATGTGACCGATGAGGATCGCCATCACCGCGGTCCACCAGGCAAACCGCGCGTCGACGATTGCGATGTCGACGCGGTAGCCTGCGGTCCCGAACAGGTTCCAGCCGAAGCCGAAAGGGTCCGAGACGAGCGGAATGATGTATTGCCCCTGGATCAGCAGGAACGTGAAATAATGCGCGACGTGATAGCCGATCGCGATCGGTACCAGCGTGAAGGCAAAGCTGCGGGCGATGACGAGCGGCGCCAAGCGCTGCTCGGTAACCGCGCTCATAACCGCGCAGACCCCGACATAGGCGCCGCAGAAGATGAGCCAGAAGGCGATGAGCCCTGCCGTTCTGATCGCCACGAGCCTGAAGTCGCCCAAGGTAGAAAGATAAGGAGCAATCGCGGCTTCGAGCTTGCCCCATTCCGGCGTGGCCAATGCGCCGTCGTACAGCACGGTCGCGAGCAGCAACAGCACGAAAGCCATCATCGAATTGGAAACCGAGCTGCTGTCGAGAAGCCCGGCGCCGAACGGCCGCAGCCACATTTCACGCTGAGGCCCAGTTCGGATCTCGATCGGCGCAAAGCGCGCGAACGTGCCGAACACCGCCGTGAAGACCTCGCCGCGCTCCAGCCAGCGCTCGCGGCCGAATAGGAACATGGCGGCGAGGGTGAGAACGGAATAGGCAAGCGCGAGCCACGCGATGGTGCGCGGCACCGCCGGGTTCGGATAGACGAGCTCGATCCACGCGAACGCCAGCAGCAGAACAAATGCGGGCCAGACGCCGAGGGCCTGCGGGTAGGATAGGCGCAGGCCTAATCCGCGTCGCCCGGTGATTCCCTGATAGATCGTCTCGATCGACTCAAAGATCGTGCGCCAGGGATTGATCACCGCCCAAACATTTCCGACGAACGCCGAAACGTAGGCCAGACCAACCCAGCCGATGATCCACACCAGAGTCGGCGCGATGTTGCGGTAGGGATTCTGGTCGCCGCGCAACCCCGCCACGATGGTGACGATGAAAGCGGCGAACGCGAGCAGTTTGAGCGCAAGCGCAAGGGACGGGTTTGCCATCCATCGACCCAGCGGTGTGGCGATGAGGTCGATGCGCGGATCAGCGCGAACGCGGGGCACCTCCCGCACGAACAATCCGACGACGAGGAACGACACCACGACCGCCGCCGCTACTCCGGCGAGATAGAAAGAGAGCGGGATCGGGAGATCGTAGCGTTGGCCGAAGCCGTGCGCGCTCGCCGGCGTTGCCAGACACGCGAATGCGACGGTAGCCGCGAGCGCGCGCAGCGCCGCCGCCCGGCGCCTGCCGGCCTGCCTAAGGATAGACCTCGATGGTGACAAGGACGTCCCCGTGCGCATGCCCGCCGGAGGGCGTTTTCCCGATGTGGGGCTCAACCGTGAATCGTCCGGTCGCGCGCGCCGTGAAGGTCATCTCCGTGACCGCGCCCGGCTTGAGCTCTTGCTCGATGTCGTAGCCGTGCAGATGCACGCTTATCGGCTTGTCCGTCCGCCATTCAAGCTTGACGACGTCGTTCTGCTTGACGCGAATGAGCCGCATGTTGGAGGGGACGCTGCCGTTCGCAATGGTCAGCGCATAGGTGACCTCCGCAGCGTCGACGGCCAGGATGAGCGCGCTGCTCAAAGACAACGCCAGCATCGATGCCCGCAATATTTGAACGGAGCGCATCTACGTACTCGCACTATTCATCGCCCCGAACGTAGATCGGAAATGCGATTGAGCATCCAGCCGGCCTCGTAGGGTGACGGCAGCATGGCCGGGTCGCCGATGGCAAAGCCCATCAGGCGTCCGAACGGATCGGTCATGCCGCCGATCGGGTTCCAGGCGGCGGCGGGGGGGTTGCCGTTGATGCCGAGCGCGAGCCAGCCGTTCCAGGGGAAATCCTTGAGCTTCACCGTGCGGATGAACATCGGGGAATGCAAGCCGGTGAGCGAATCGTAGCCGATGTTCTCGATCCCGGCCGAGAACTCGACGTTGACGTATTCGCGCTTGATCGTGTAGCCGGCGACGAGTTTCCGGCAGCCGCCGGTCAACAGCGTGACGAGGTCGCGCTCGAGATTGATGCGCTCGACGAGGGAAGTGAAATCGCGTGTCTTGAGGCGTCGCAGGTCGGATTCGATTCGTTCTTTCTGCGCAGGTTCGCTCGCGGCATCGGCCAGCAGACGCTCGGCGTGGAACCAACCGGTTCGTACCCACGGGGGCGCGAGCCAACCGTCGACCGTAAACATGGCGGAAGCCACGAGCTCGGCTGCATCGACCTCGGTGACTTCGGCATCCCAATCCGCCCCGCGCGCGGACCAATCCGGATGGCTTTGCGCCAGACCGCCGCGCGCCGCGATCTTGAAGTCGCCGCCGGGCGCTGTCGGCTCCGAGAAGCGTGCCGTGGCGGCCGCCGCGAGATCGGCATGATGCAGGTAGTCGCCGTGGAACGGCGTGACCGGGTAGGGATGCGGAACGAAATCGCTTTGCGCGGCAAGCGCGCGCATCACCGTCCCGGCAACGCCGCAGGCGGCAGCATCGTCCTGCACGCGCGACGAGCCCGGGTTGGTGCGCACGACGATGAATGAGCCGAGCGATTCAATAGGACGGATGTCGGCCGACGGCGTCGCTGAAAGGCCCAAGCTGCGGCCGATATAGGCCTGGATCTTGCCATCGCGCAGCGGTTGCGCCGCCTCCTCGGGGGCGAGCGATCTAATTTCGATCTCGTGCGGATAATATGAAGGATAGATCGGCAGCTCATGTCCGCCGCGAGCCACGGTGACGATGGCAGCCGCGCCGAGCACGAGGAGCACTGCAGCAAGCCGGTTCATGTTAGGCTCGAATCTGTATCCACCGGCAGGACAGCTTGCACGCCAATGCAATCTCACCCGCGCAGCGTCCGCATCACGGTGTCGTTCGCAAGCGCTTCCGCTGGCGTGCCGTGGAAGATGATCTCGCCGCGATCGATGACGTAGAGCCGGTCGGC
>CBFGVM010000245.1:0-6396 GCA_965652015.1 uncultured Alphaproteobacteria bacterium | reverse complement strand
AGTCTCCTTGGCTTGGCCGTAGACGTCCTGCAGGGTGCCTTCCATCTGCCTGGCCTTGCCCTGGAGCTGCGTCTTCACGTCACCGGTCGCGCGTCCGAATCCCTCTTCCACTTGGCCGCCAATGTTCTTGGCGCTGCCACTGATACGATCGTCGGTCATGACACAATCCTCCTGAGATTCGCAGCTTCAACGGCCGTGGACGGTGTGGGTTCCTGCCCTCGCGCGCAATCGCCACAGGGGACCGAATCTAGCGCGCCGGAAAGCGTTCAAGCGGCACGGGCAAGCTGCCGCCGGCCATTCTGCTCGCTGTCGTCCTCCCGCTTGCGGCCGGATCGTTCTATTCCAAGACTGGCGGCGAGAATGCCCAGCGCAAGCAAGGGAAGGACCGGCCGCCAACCGACTCCGCGACTCGCTTGAATTGCACCGGCGACGAGCTTCGGGTCGTACCAAGCCGCCTGCCTGCGTGCCGCCAGCGCCAGCTCGGCACGTTCAATGGTGCGGCGCCGCGACCACAGCGAGCAAAAGAGCGCGACGATCGTGACCAGCAGGAATAGGCCCGCGAGCACTGATGCCGCGATCAGAGGCTCGTAGCGTTCGGCGAGCCAAATGAAAGCGATCAGCACAATGAAAGCGGCGGTCAGGGTAGCGAAGACGATCGCGACGAGGCCCCATACAAGGAGCCCCGAGCTCAGCCCGCTCCTCGCCTGGGCCTGCAGCTGCAGATATTTACGCAGCCCGCCCACGAGCAGGGCTCCAACTCGCTAACGTGCCCACATCGCGCCGAGCACAAAACCGAGTGCCAGCGTCAGTGCCAACGTGGTGTAGGGCCGCTTCTTCAGGGACTTGTCAATGGCGACCGCTACGTTGTCGCGAACTTCGCTCACTGCCTCGACGGCTTCTCGTCCCTTGTCCTGGGCATCGGCGACGACACTTCGGACATTGCTGCGTGTCGCCATGGGTGATCCTTTCGTACAAAGATAAATTGCTCGTGGTGAACCAAGTGCGCAGGAAAAAGTTCCGCTCCTCGAACCACAATCCCCTGACTGGAACGTTGCGCCCGGCGCTCATCGCGCTCCTGCGGAGGAACTGCCGGCAGACGCGATGACGCGCGCCAACACCTTGGCTCGCCTACTCGGCGACCGGCAATTCTTAAGGGTGCGCGAGAAGCGCTCCAGGAGGCCTTGCTCGAAGGCGTTGATCACCGCGTCGTGCACGTAGCTCTTGCGGCAAATCGTAGGCGTGTTGGCGAGCTCGTCGGCCGTCGCGCTCACGGCCTCGAGCACCTGCTTACGGCGTAGGCGCGAGTTCGTTGCCGGTTTTATACGTGCAAGAGACTCGAGTACGCTCGCCGACGCCAACAGCGTGCGAAAGTCCTTCAACGAAATATTCGTGCCGGAGATCTCGCGCAGGAATACATTCACCTCCCGCGCAGTCAGTTTCTGCACCGTACCGTTCTCGGTCCGGTACTGAAACAAGCGACGTCCCGGCAATTGCCCTAAGCGCCGGACGACCCGGACGAGGCGCGAGGCCGTGCACTCCTTGGTAATAGTCTTTCCGCCTTGGAGCGAAACTTGAGGATGATCGCTTGGCCATAGATCGAGACGTTCGATTTGAGCAGAGTGACTGCTCCGCGCGTGCCGTGTAGCCGCCTGTACTCCTCGCTTCCAGCTCTTATGGCACTGCAGGCGACGAGCTCGATGACAGCCGCTGAGGCAAATTCCCGGGTTTCATGATTGGACGCAAGATAGTGGCCGACGCACCTTCGAATCAGCGGCAATGCATTCGCCAGCCGAGCGAGCCGGCGGGCCTTGCGACCCTCGCGCACGTCTTGCCACTGCGGATGGTAGCGGTATTGCAGCCGGCCGGCAGCGTCGCGCCCGATGGCCTGGAGGTGTGCGGCCGGGTCGGCGGCGTAGAGCACGTCCCGATAGGCCGGCGGTACCGCCAGGCGAGCGAGCCGCCGGATGATCCTCGGATCCCGAATTGGCCGCCCGTTGCTTCCGATATAGGCCCAACCCTTGCCGGAACGTCGGCGCCGGATCGATAACGCATCGGTGGCGACGTATCGCAAGCCGATCCGCTTGGCCAGAGCAATAGCGTGCGGCGCCGCGCCGTTCCGCGATTTTCTGATCGGGCGCGCGCGTCCGCTTTCGCTGGCTGCAACCGTCACGGTGCGAAAACCCAATTCAAATCATCCCGCTTGGAACGCGAGGGGGCCAGAATTAGTTCCTCGCACACGACACCACGAGGGTAAGGGTGCAGGCAGTGACATGAGCAAACAAAGCAACGTTGACCGCATTTGGGACATCATTGAAAACGTCGGCGTGTGCATGCTGGCGACGCAACGGGCGGGCCGCCTGCGGGCGCGACCGATGGAGCCAAGGCCCGACCGCAAACGCGGGTTGATCTTTGCCGTGACGGACGCTGACAGCGCAAAGCTGGATGAAATCGAGACGAGGCCCGACATCGGCCTCATCTTCATCGATGCGAAGGCGAAGGCCTACCTTTCGATTACTGGCCGCGCCTACGTCACGCGTGACATCTCCGAACTGAAGGAAATTTGGAGATCGACCGACACGGCGTGGTGGCCCAGCGGTCCCGCCGATCCCAATGCGCGCCTGTTGCGGATCGAGCCGCTGACCGCCGAATTGTGGGACGGCCCGGCCAGCACGGCGGTCGCTGTCTTCGAGTTTGCCAAGGCTTGGGCGACCGGAGAGGAGCCCAGACTAGGCGAGAACCGCAAGGCAACCGTGGGCCTGTGAGGGCGGTGGCTTCAGTATTCCTGCGCCAGCCGTTCGTACTCTCTACGCACCCGTTCTTTGCCGTACGCCCGCTCGAGCCGGCGCACCGTGAAATGGCCGCGTGCCACGTCTTGGAAATGCTCGATGAAGGCGTAGTTGACCGCAGCGCCGCCCAGTGCACCGATCAGGGGAATGGCTTGCGCCGCGAGCTTTTGCGTCACCACGATCCCGAAGCGGGACGCCACCTGCGTGATAAAGCGAACGAGAATCGGGGCGCTCTCCTCGATGACCCCGCGCTCGACGATAAATCGAGCGGCTTGCGTGACGCTCTTTGCCAGTAGGCCGCGCACGGCAAAATATCCGCTTTCGGAAGCATCGGCCGAGTCAGGCCGTCCGCCCAGGGCAAAGACTTGGATGCACGAGAGTGCCGCTTCCGGGTCGGACAGATCCTCGCCTTCGCTGCGTGCAATCTCCGCGATCGCTCGCAGCATGATGATCGTCGAAACCGGAAGCTCGATCGGAAGCATGGCCAAACCGAGCGCGCCGCCGGCAGCGCCGGATGCCGTGGCCAGGACCTTGTAAAGGCGTTGTGATGCCGGATGCGGCGTGTGGGCCATCGTCCGCAGCGCCACCTGCAACGCCATGTCCAGCGCCTTTGAAGTCGCCCTCGTGATCGCCTGCGAGGCGGATGCGGGCAGCGCGTAGCCAATGAGTTCGATTGGCTTACCGACCATGTTGGTGAGCCGTGCGGCAAGGCTCGGATGTTCGAGGTATTGAACGGCGCGTCGCAGCGCCGCCACGTCGGCCTCGGTCATATCCGGCGTGACCAAGAGGGGATGCGCTTGTTGCGTCATCGGCTCGCGAGTCCCGTTTTGCCGGCGGCTTGGCGAAGCAAAGGCGCCGTGATCCGTGCGAACGCGCCTTCCGAGATGCGGAAGAGCAGAGAATGCCCGAAGAGCTGCGGCACAAGCGAGCGCAAGGCGTCTTTCGTATCGAGGGCTGCCAACGCCGCAAACGTCCGGAGAATCAAGAACACGACTCCACGCGCCGCGTAACCGATTCGCGCCATCCATTCGAATATGGGTCGCACACGCATTTTAGCCGTTCGCAATGCGAGCTTTCCGCCATCTCAACCGCGTCGATGCGTCGCGCGTTCCGCAACACTTGCGCCGCGCGCACTGCTGCTTGCTTTCGCAGCGCGGTAACCTTTGCCCTTCGGCGCGAGTGGAACCAAGCGGGCCCGAAGTTAGTTTGTTGTATACTGCAACATCAGGAGGCCTCAATGCGCATTAAATTGCTGGTTGCCGCGGCAGGAATTGCAGCGTTTGCGACTCCCGCGCTGGCAGCAGAGTTCTACATCGTGCAGGACACCACGACCAAACGCTGCACGATCGTCGAACAGCGACCCACCACCCAAACAATGACTATCGTGGGTCCAGGCACGGCGTTTACCACGCGATCGGAAGCGGAATCTTCCATGAAGACCGTGAAGGTCTGCGAGAGCGGCGGCACGGTCGGCGGTCCGGTCGCACCGGCTGTTCCGCGCTAAACCGCGCACGGCAGAAGTTCCAAAACGACGGAAGCCCCGGATCACACCGGGGCTTCCTTTCGTCTGCTCGAGCGGCGCTGGCCGAGTTATACTGCGGGTCCGCTACCGCGAGCCGCCCCGAACAGCAAGCCGATCAGGAACAGAACCAGCGCGACGAAGAACACGATTTTCGCGATCTCCGCGGCGGCAAACGCGATGCCGCCGAACCCGAGCACCGCGGCGATGAGTGCGATGATCAGGAGTGTGACGACCAAGCTGAGCATGATGAGCCTCTCGATGTTATGATTGCGTCTTTAGGCCGCGCGAGTTTCGGCATCGCGCAGCTGCCCGCCGAGGATGCCGCCGAGCGTCGCCGCCGCGCCGCCGAACAACAGCGCCATGAACGTCCAGAACGAGAAGTAGGCGCCCGCCTTGGCAGCGCTGTCAGCCGCGTCCTTGGCCTTGGCTTCGACTTCGCTGACCCGGCGCTGCGCTTCCTCCTGCGAGAGCCCGGTGCGGGCAGCGACCATCTGCGCCATATAGGCGCGGTCGGCCTCGTCGAGCCGCCCCTGAGCAGCGCTGCGCGCGAGCACGCGGCCCATCTCCGCACGCATTTCGTTGCTCATTGCGGGTTGCGCCCCGGCAGGCGCGATGCCGACGGTGTCGGATGCCGGCCGCTGGCCCGCGGCTGTTGCGGTCGACGGGGCAGGGCGCAACATGAGGTCGACGAAATAGTCGCTCGTGCCGCTCGTGGAAGCTTGGCCGCGCGCGGCGCTCAATCCCGCAGCGGCTCCGGCCGACACCTGCGTCGCGGCGCCTGCGGCGAAGAGGCCGAGCAGGCCCGCCAGCGACGCCATCGCGACCACGCCGATCGCCCACACAAGCAGCCCCTGCGCGGCATCGCGGAAGGTGGTTTCACCGATCACCCCATCATACGCCGGACTGCGCAGGCGGCCCGCAAGATAGCCGCCCGTCGCGAATCCCATGGTTTCGGCCATGAGCAGCCAGACCGCGGCCGCGATGGTCATGGTCTTCGCCGAGGGACCGCTATAGGGCGACGCGAACGACAGTCCGATGCCAGAGCCCAATGCGATAATGATCAAGGTTACAGCCGTCGCCGCAAATGCGCCGGCGATGGCGGCGCTCCACGACAAGGGAGACCCAGCTTTGGCCTCGCCCGGCATCACAATTGTTGTGTCGGTCATGCGACATTCTCCTCCGCGCGAGTTCACGAGAAGCCGCGCGCGTTGCCTCAGATCTTGCAAATGCTCAACAGCCGTCCCGCTGTCGAGTTCCAGGGGATTAGCAGCGTGGAGCTGTGTTTCTTGTTGTCGCCCGAGCAACGGTTGGAACGTCTTGGCCTGCGGCGTGGTTCAATTCGCGTCATCTGGCGCAAGGGCGAGGCGGGTGCGGTGATGCGCCGTGACGTACGGCGACTCTGATGGCACATCCTTTCTTCACCGTCGGACATTCAACCCGGCCGGTGACCGAATTCATCGATTTGCTCAAGGGAGCACAGATCGCGCGCGTGATCGACGTGCGCAGCGTTCCGCGCTCGCGCACGAACCCGCAATACAATCGCGACATCCTTCCCGAAACGCTCGCGCGATCGGCGATCGGATACGAGCACATGACGGCGCTGGGCGGCCTGCGCGCCCGGCAGGACGTTCCGCCGGACGTCAATGCGTTCTGGCAAAACCAGAGCTTTCACAACTTTGCCGACTATGCGCTCACCCGAGACTTCCAATCCGGTCTCGCTCGCTTGCGTGCGTTAGGACACGAGCGGCGTTGCGCCATCATGTGCGCCGAAGCAGTGTGGTGGCGCTGCCACCGGCGTATCATTGCGGATTACTTGATCGCGGCGGGGGAGACCGTGTTCCACATTCTTAGCGCCGACCGCGTGGAGCCCGCGCGCATGACCGAAGCAGCCAAGACCTGCGGAGATGGTTCGTTGGTCTATGGGGCCTAGCCAAAAATCAAAGACCAACGACCAAAGACCCAAGCCCGTTGGTCTGCACCTTCTCTCCTCATTGCACACGGAAGATCGCGCTCGGTCCGGTTGGTGATTCGTTACGTGTTGTGACAAATCCGCAACAGCGGAAACCATCGTTCTGATCTAGGATCGGG
>CBFGVM010000244.1:0-6402 GCA_965652015.1 uncultured Alphaproteobacteria bacterium | reverse complement strand
CACCCATCTCGAAGACGATCGGGATGCTCGTGGTGGCCGATTTCGCCGCGAGCGCCGCGGGCGCGCCTCCCGGCGCGACAATGACGGTCACGTGGCGAGCGACGAGGTCCGCCGCCAAATCGGGTAATCGATCGTGCCGGCCTTCCGCCCAACGAAATTCGATCGCGACGTTTCGGCCCTCCGCATAACCGGCTTCGCCGAGACCTTGTCGGAAGGCTGCGACTCGGCTGGCGAATGCGGCAGGAGATTGGGCGCCGAGATATCCGATCACCGGCGGTGCCGGCTGCTGTGCGCGCGCGCCGAGCGGCGCAAAAGCAGACGTCACCGTCGCGCCGCCGGCCAATGCGATGAACTCGCGGCGTCGCAAATGAAACATCGCGCCTCGTTCCTCTCGGCGCGCCCCACCCGACGGGCGGCCGAGTATACCCCATGCCGCTAACCCCGGCACAGAAACCCATAGAAAGGGCGACCTCGAGACGCAGGCGCAAAACGAGCAGCGCCGGAACGACGTCGGCGCAATACCGCACCCGGCTAGAAAACCCGCGCTCATGCCGGATCTTCTCGCGACTCGAACGTCACCATCCTACCGCGCGGTTACCTCCGCGCGGATGAGCGGGTCCTTGGGACAAACCTGAATCGTTCCGAATCCGAGGCGGGGCTATGGCGGCTCCCGGTCGGGGCATGACCGCGATCCCCGGTCAGGCTCTCCCTCTCGACCGAGCGCCGGCTAATTCGGCTGCACACCGGGCTCGCCGCTTGACTGATTTCCACGGCGCGAGGTGACTTCGGTTCTCGGAGACGACAAGCATATTCCGTATAGGCTACGATAGCACGGTGACGCAGCCGCACATCAGCGAGGCACGCATGCCAGTCAGTTCGAAGTATCTCTTTATAGTGAGCATGGATGTGGATCCCGGCAAGGAAGCGCTCTTCAACGAGGTCTACGATACCGAGCACATCCCCAATCTTCTCAAGGTGCCGGGCGTGCGTGCGGTGACACGGATGGCGGGAGAGCCCTTTGTCGTGAGCATCGGCGGTGAGGAGAAGAAGGTCGCGCACGAGGGGGCGCGCTACAGCGCGATGTATGAGATCGATAGCCCTGACGTTCTCATCAGCCCGCAGTGGGCCAAGGCGGTTGAAGACGGCCGCTGGCCGGGCCAGGTGCGGCCGTTCACCCGCAACCGGCGGCACGCGCTTTATAAGGTGCGCTAGCGTGCTGCCCGCTTTGCGGGGCTAGGAAGTAAGCGCAAGGGCGATGCTCTAACGCGGGCCTTGAAATGAAACGTCACACCTTCATCGTCGTTCTCGGCGCCGCTGCCTGCACGCTCGGGACTGCTCTGGTCGTCTCACCAGTTGCACTCGCGCAGAACTATCCCAATCGGCCCATCAACGTCATCGTGGCGTTTCCGCCGGGCGGCAACACCGACATCATGGCGCGCGCACTGCAGAACGAAATGTCCAAAGCGATCGGGCAAACGATCGTCATCATCAACAAGCCTGGGGCCGCCGGCACGCTCGGGCTCGCGGAATTGAGCCGGGCCGCGCCCGACGGCTATACGATTGCCGTCACTCCGAACAATCCGCTCACGGCCCAGCCGCACGTGCAGAAGTTGCCCTACGCGATGGACAGTTTCCGCTACGTCTGCCTCACCTATTTCGCGCCCTATGTGCTGATCGCGGGGCCGCAAGCGCCATTCAAGACGTTCGACGAATTCGTCGGTTTCGCCAAGGCCAGACCGGAAAATCTCGTCTACGGCCACGCAGGCCTCGCGAGTCAACCGCACCTCGGGATGCTCGCCGTGCTCAGGGCGATCGGTGCTGCGGGGCTCGGCGTGCCGTTCACCGGCGCGGGCCCGATGGCGCAGGCGCTGCTCAGCGGCACCGTGATGGCAATCACCGAAACGCCGGCCGTCGCTGCGGCGAGCAATCTGCCGCTGCTCGCCGCGCTCTCCGAAGCGCGTATCGCTGCGCTGCCCGATCTGCGCACGATGAAGGAGCGGGGTTACCCCGCCACATCGTTCACCGCCGGCGGCTTGATCGCTCCGGCGGGCACGCCGCCGACAGTTCTCGCCGCGCTCGAGAAAGCATGCGCAGAGGCAACCGCGCGTGCGGAATACCAGACGATCGCCGCGCGGCTCAACGTGGAGGCGCGTTATTTGCCGGGCGACACGTTCCGCAAATTGTTCGAAGCGGATTCGATCGACAACGCCGAGGCCATCAAGGGCGCGGGTCTGGCGAATAAATGACAGTGCGTAGCCCGGATTGAGCGAAGCGAAATCCGGGGCGGCATGCCTCGAGCCCCCGGATGTCGCTTCGCTCCATCCGGGCTACAGCACCACAGCACTTGGAGAGCTTGCAAGCGACATCGCGCGGCGAGGTGATTGCCGCGCGATGTGCTTCGGTCGAACCGACGCGCTATTGGCGACCGCCCGTCGATTCACTTCCGCTGCTGCCTGACGGGGCATTGCCCGACGCACCGCCGCTTTGGCCGCGACGGGCCCCGGTCGAGGAGCCAGCGCCCATATTGCCTTGCCCGGAGCTTGCGCCCGCATTGCCCTGCCCGGAGGTCCCGCCGGAGGAGCCTTGGCGAGCATTCGTCCCCCCGCCCACGCTTTCGCGCCTGGTGCTCGAGGTCCCGACGCTCGTCGAACTGCCGCTTCGCACGGTGCTGCGCGTCGAGACGCCGCCGCCGACCGCTACGCCGGTTCGCCGCTTGTTGACGATGACGGTGCTCGAGGGCTCCCTATAAGTCGTGTAGCGCTTCTTCTTCTTGACGACTACGGTCGAGGGTCCGCTGGCAACGTAGCGCTTCGCCTTCTTGCGCTTGATGATGACCGCGTCGTCGCTGGCGGCGGAGCGCACGCCGACCGTTGTACGGCTGCCGCCGCGAACCGCTACGCCAGAGCGCTCACGTATCGTCGTGCGGCTGGTGCTTTGCGTCCGACTGCCCACCGTGGCTCGCCCGCCGCCCGAATCGCGCGCGGCCGCGTCGCCGCCTTGTCGGGTCGCTGCCGCGCCGCTGTCGCGCTGGCTGGCGCTGCCTTGCTGGCCGCCGCCGCCTTGCTGGCTTCCGCGCATGCCCGAACTGCCCTGTTGGCTCGCGCCGCCGGATCCCGATTGCATGTCCTGATTTTGCGCGAGCTGGACGCGACCGGCTGCCGGGTCGGCCGAAACCGGGGCGGCGACAGCGACGGCTGCGGCGGCCCCGAAGATCACTGCGAGTATTCGCATTCGTTGACTCCTGAGGAGGATCCTCCCCGAGAGACAATCCGGTTGCGATGGTTCGGTTTCCGCTGCCGGCAAAAATTATCGATGAACGGATGTTCATCGCGCGCGGCGGCGCGGCGGAACAAGAACCCGTAGAGTAGATTGAACGCAGCGAAACTCCATGCGATTGGCTCGATTCCAATCCTCAGCTTGCGGAACAAGCGCGCTCAAGATGCCGCAAAGTCGCAAAAAGGTGCGCGTGTCTCGGAGGATGAGGACCGCCCCGATCTTGCGCTTAGCTGCCAGGCGACAGCTGAGTTACGTGCCTCATGCTTCGAGACGCATCGGATCGCAGCTTGTGAAGCACCTGCGCTGCGATGCTGCTGAGGCGAGCGCGCCTCTGTCGCTACAGCACAACAAGAAGAGTTTCGCTGATGCGCCGTATCCGAGTGCGGTCGCGTACGGCGGCGTCGGTCGCCTCGGCCCCTGCAACCAATAGCGACGGCGCAGCCTGCAATTGCGGCAGGAACTCGCGATTTGGCTCGGTGTCGCCAACGAGAACGACGATGTCGCCTCGATCCTGAGCGAAGACGAATCGAAGTGCATCGGAGATACGTGCAATGAAATCCGGCACGCCGTCTGAATCAGTTTCCGTCATTTGAACACTCCACCCACAAGGAGCAGGCGCGCCAGGCCTGCCATTTGCAAGAACGGCGCCACGGGTTCAATGGAACAGATTAAAGAGTTAAGGCGAGACTTGAACCGGGTGCGTTAACTAAATCGACCGATTTGTGATGGCTATCACATTGGCGGTTGCCATTTGCTGCCACTCTGCCCCTCATCGGACGCGCAAAGCGACCGCCGTTTGCGTTCGACCGCACGTCAGGCAACGCAAGCCGCAGCCGAACTTGCCGGCTGTCCGGTGCCAGAAGGGGCACCACATGACCGATCGACCCGATGCGTTGAAGGAGACTGCGGCGCAGTGCTTGGCGTTGGCGTACTCGACCGCCGATCTGCGCACGCGTGCGGCGCTCCTCGCCATGGCGCTAAAGCTCTACGATCGGGCGACCAAACCGGCGGACGCTTACGAGGCGGCGCAGCGCGAGTTCAACGATCGGCAGATGCTGCCCCGCTCGGGCATGCAGCAGCGGCAGCAGATGCAGCCGAAGAAGGAAGAATAGCGGGGACGACTGGCCACGCTGCTCTACCTGACCGATTCCCCATCCCTATGGACTATCGCGCCCAAGACGCCTCTTCCCGCGCCAGCCACTCGCGCAACAGCCGAACGTTGCGGCGGTTGGCGCGCCACATCACGTCGAAGGCGTCGCCGACGACTGGCACCGCGCCGAAAAATCCGTCGAGCGCCACATTGGCGAGCATGCGCATGATGACGTGCAAAGGCGCCCCCAACTGGCGCGCCTCGTGCACGATGTAAAGCGAGATCGCGGTGGTGATCGCGTCACCGATCCCGGGAAGGAGCCCGATCAGCGCATCGAAACCGAAGCGCACATTGGTGCCGGGCAGAATGAATGCAGTGTCCAAGAGCGTCGCCAGCGCATCAAGGCGCGCGATGCGCTCGGCACGCGAGCGCGGGCGGGCGAAATCGAAACCGTAGGTGGACCCGTCGCGAGCGTAGGTGTTGGTCATGGGCTGTCCTCCGCCGCCCAAATAGGGACGCCGTGCGCCATCCGCAAGCATCGACCCGCGTACGGTTGCGATGGAACCGCAGCAGCGGCAAACTCGGTACCTCTCCCCCACAAGGGGAAGCAGCAGACCGAGTGCACGGCAGTCGTGGGTCGAGCTGAAAGGGCTTCCGCCCAATAGCGTAGGATGCGTTCATGCCCGGCGGCTGGATCGCTGTCCTTGTCTTATGCCTGCTGCTCGCGGCTTCCGCATATCTCGTCTATGAGGGGTGGACGGCCCATTCCGGCGGCATTGAATTGCCCGACTGGGGCCTTGCGCTGTTGGGCGTCGGCGCCATCTTTGGATTGGTGATTGGCTGCGGACTGATGGCGCTTGCCTTCTACAGCAGCCGGCGCGGCTACGACGAACCCACCATCGTCGAGCGACAGAACGAGGGGGATCACGAAGGCGATCGTCCGCATTGAATTTGGTGCCCCTCCCCGGAACCGATTCAGACTCGGCCGTGCCAGCCCCGTCGCGCCTTTCCTGCGCGACAGGCTCGTCGGAGACATCAGAGAACGCCCAGCTTTGTGAGCATTGTTTTACCGATGGCGACCCGTTTGGGAGCATCAGTCGCTGCCGGCATGTCAATATTCAATGAGAAGGCTGAAATCTTGCCATTCTGTTCCACCCATCCGGTCCACCATCCGAGGTTTGGGGTGCTGGAGAAGCGCCATCCGGTCTTGCCGTAAAGGACTTTGCCGTCGCGGCTTTCAAGTCGAATGATGTCGCGCGCAATCGACTGCGAGCGGCTCGAGGCATCGAGCTTTTGCTGGGCGAGCTGGGCGGCGAAGCGAGCTTCCTCGACAGCGCTGATTTCAAGCGGGCCGTCCAGCCAGAACGTGTCGACGATCGTCCCCGTCTGCCGGTTGCCGAAGTCGAGCCGGGCGAGCCACTCGCCATACCGTTCGAGCCCGATGCGACGCGCAAGCTCCTGATAGATGGGAACTGCGGACAGAGCGATCGCCTCGCGCATGGGCATGTCCTTCTCCCAGGTCTTGAACGGCTGCGGCCGGCCGCCGTAGGGAATGATCTCGTTCTCGTCCTTCACGACGCCGGTCTCCAGCGCAATGATGGTGTTGGCGATCTTGAACGTGGAGGCCGGGACGAGACGCGTCTGCGCGCGCTCGGCATTGATCAGCGTGAGGTGATCCATGTCGTAGAGCGCGAACGTGCCCGCGACGCCGTTCTCCGCGAAAATAGCCTCGAGGTCTGCCCGCCCCGTCGCACCTGCCGCCGACGGGTCGCGGCCGCATGCCATTACGGTGAGAGCGCCGAGTGAAACACCAAATGCCGCCCGGCGCGTCAGACGGGTAAGCGCTTCAGTCATCTTCATGACTCCTGCTTGGGAGTTGCGGGGGGATGGCTTGGCAGTTGCTGCAGGCGTCGCTGCCCGCTTCGGGCGGCTTGCGACGACCCTACTAATTCAATGGGTCTGGTTCTCACAAACGATCGTCTGTAAGGTTTGCCATTAGAAAATTCAGGGTCTGGGCATGGCCAAGTCCCATCTGC
>CBFGVM010000243.1:0-6447 GCA_965652015.1 uncultured Alphaproteobacteria bacterium | reverse complement strand
TGGACCAGTCCTCCGATATCTTCAACGGGTCGGGCAGCTACTTCGGGGGGCTGCACATCGGCTACGACTACATGCTGCCGAACCGCGTCGTGCTCGGCGCCGTGCTCGATGCCTCGTTTCCGGGCTTTCCAAATCGCGACGACATCTCCATCGGCGGATTCTCGATTTTCTCCGCGCCAGCGATCGGCCTGACGAGCTACAGCGAGTCGGTGCTGCTTTCCGGCACTGTGCGCGGTCGCGTCGGTTACGCTCCCGGCAACTGGCTCTTCTATGCGACCGGCGGCTTCGCCTGGACCTACAACCAGCTGGCGCTGATCCAACTGGCCGACGGCACGACCGATCTCCCATTCCTGTGGCGACTGGGCTGGGCGGCGGGGGGCGGCGTCGAGTGGGCATTCGCGCCGAACTGGTCGGTCAACGTCGAGTACCTGTACACGCAATATGGCAACAGCAGCGTGCTGTTCCCAACCACGGGGCTGCAGTTCACATCCGATTTTTCCCTCCAGCAGGTGCGCGCAGGGCTGAACTATCGCTTCGGCGGCGGCGGAACGAACACAAACGGCGGCTCGACCGGACTGCCCACGCCGGCGACGGACATCGTGAACTTTCACGGTCAAACTACGTTCGTGTGGCAAGCCTACCCGGCGATCCGATCGCCCTACACCGGCCCCTTCAGCCTGCCCGGCAGCGGGCTCGGCCGCGAAACGTTCGACACGACGCTCTACGCCGGCATACGGTTGTGGCAAGGAGCCGAGCTGTGGATCAGCCCGGAGATCGATCAAGGTTTCGGCTTTGCGGACACGCACGGCGTCGCCGGATTTCCGAGCGGCGAGTCCTACAAGCTCGGGTCATCCTACCCTTACGCGCGCATGCAGCGCCTATTCTTCCGGCAGACTGTCAATCTCGGCGGCGAAGTTGAGAAGGTCGACGCCGATATCAGCCAGTTCGCAGGGACGCGCACGGAGAACCGCCTGGTGCTGACGATCGGAAAGTTTGCCATCGTCGACATCTTCGATACCAACAAATATGCCAACAGTCCGAAGACCGACTTTCTGAACTGGTCGCTGATCAACGCCGGCACCTTCGACTATGCCGGCGATGGCTGGGGCTACACCTACGGCGCGGCCGCCGAGTGGTACCAGGGCTCCTGGACGTTGCGCGCGGGCCTCTTCGACCTGTCGAAGACTCCCGCCGGCGGCGGCAGTCCCCATGGCGGCTCCCTCGATCCGACGTTTCAGCAGTATGCGGTGCTGGCGGAAATCGAGAAACGCTACGAATTGTGGGGCCAGCCGGGCAAGCTGAAGGTGACCGGCTTCCTCAACCGCGGCCGGGCGGGAAGATTTCAGGATGCCATCGCGCTCGCCCAGATCACCGGTGAGCCTGCCGACATCATCGCGGTGAGAAACTATACCAGCCGTCCGGGTGTCAGCATGAACCTGGAACAACAAATCTCGGACACGGTCGGAGTGTTCGCCCGCGCGGGCTGGGCCGATGGCAACATCGAGCCGTGGGACTTCACCGACATCGACCAGACGGTCTCCGGCGGCGTCTCGATCAACGGCAAAAACTGGGGCCGGCCGGACGATACGATCGGAATCGCTGGTGTCTACAACAATATCTCGAGCGTTCACCGGGCGTTTTTCGACGCCGGCGGCCTGGGCATCCTCATTGGCGACGGACAGCTGCCCAATCCCGGGCCCGAGAGAATCTTCGAGACCTACTACAGCTACGCGCTTCCATCCAATATGCGCGTCAGCTTCGACTACCAGTTCATCGCCAACCCCGCCTATAACACCGACCGCGGTCCGGTGCACACGTTCGCCGGCCGTTTCCACGCCCGGTTCTAGAGCGCATCCCGATTGGCTTGAACAGTGACTCCACTAAATCGGGAATGAGCGCGATTTCGATCGAATTTTTGACGCCTCAAGAAGGCAGGAGGCCGATGCGACGACAAACGCGGGCTTAATTTCACTCTGATCGAGGCACGGTCTAGAGTAAGGCGCGCGCCAGATGGCGCGTCTTGCATCGCGACGAAATATGAATCCCGTCGCCGTCTTCGCCGCGCTCGCTTCGGCCGTTTTGTTCGGCGTGTCCACGCCTGCCGCCAAGGCGCTGCTGGGGCTCGTCGATGCCGTGGTTCTGGCCGGCCTCTTCTACTGCGGCGCGGGCATCGGCATCGCGCTTCTTCGCATCTTGGCGGGACCGATCCTGAATGCACCCGCCGCGCGGCAGCAGCCGCTCGCGCGCCGCGACTACGGATGGCTCGCCGGCGCCATTGCCTTGGGCGGCGTCGCCGGCCCGGTGTTGCTGATGCTCGGGCTTTCGCGCACCCCGGCCGCTACCGCCTCGTTGCTCCTGACCATGGAGGGCGCGGCCACCGCGCTGTTGGCCTGGTTCGTCTTTCACGAGAATTTCGATCGCCGCATCGCGGTCGGCATGGCCTGTCTCGTGGCCGGCGCGGCCATGGTGTCGTGGTCGGGAACGCCGACGATCGAAAGCCTCGCCGGGCCACTCGCCGTCATCGCCGCCTGCATCGCCTGGGGCATCGACAACAATCTCACGCGCAAGGTCTCGCTCGCCGATCCGTTACAGATCGTGCAGCTGAAAGGATTGATTGCCGGTCCCGTCAATCTGCTCTTGGGATTGTGGGCAGGAGGATCGCTGCCCGGCCCTGTCGGAATTCTGCTGGCCGCGCTGGTAGGCTTTGTCTGTTACGGCCTGAGTCTCGCGCTGTTCGTCGTCGCGCTGCGCCATCTCGGCGCCGCGCGCAGCGGCGCGTATTTCTCGACCGCGCCGTTCATCGGCGCGGCGACGGCAGTCGTGGCCTCCCAGCAACCTCTGACCATCCAGCTCGTCGCTGCCGGAGCGCTGATGGCCGTCGGCGTTTGGCTGCACGTGACCGAGCGGCACGCGCATGCGCATACCCATGCCCGAATGGTGCATGCCCATGCCCACACCCACGACGAGCATCACCGGCACAGCCACGGCCCGCAAGATCCGCCGGGAGAGCCGCACACGCACGCGCACGAGCACGAACCATTGACGCACTCACATCCGCACGTGCCCGACATGCATCACGACCACCGGCACTGACCGACCGCAGTCATTCGGCTGCACTTCTCCACTGTGTCAGGTCAGACGCTTTGCTAGGCGATAAAGCTCATGTACGTCCACCGCCCATCCGGACCAAACAGGATCACATCGTATTTCTCGGGCTTGCCGCCCTCCATCCCAGGCGAGCCGACCGGCATACCGGGAACGGCAAGGCCCGCCGCCTTCGGTTTCTCGGCCAGCAAGCGCTTCAGCGCCGCGGCGGGGACGTGTCCCTCGATGATATAGCCGGCCATTTCCGCCGTGTGGCAGGCGGCGAGATCGTCGGGAACACCGAGCCGTCGCTTCACCGCATCGAGGTCCCGCGTGTCCCGAACTTTCGTTTTGAATCCCGCCTTTTGAAGATGCTCCACCCAACCTGAACAGCAGCCGCAGGTTGGATCCTTGTGGACCGTAATCACCTCTTTCTCGGCGGCGGAGGCCGCGCCGGTTTGTAGGAGAGAAACAACTGCCGCGAACAGCGCTGATCGACGCGTCAACGAGAAATCAATGTCGCTCATGTTGGAACCTCCTCGACCGCACGTTTCAAATGACTTTCTCTATTTGTGCATCACGGCGAACCGGAACCGGTCGACGTAGTTCGCTGACAGACTGCCGCATCACAATCCCCGCGCCTTGCAGCGCAAGGCCCGCCATGATCGCCGCAACGATCACATCGGGCCAACCCGTGCCGGTGCCGAACACGCCGGCCGCAGCCAGCAAGACGGCTAAATTGCCGAGCACGTCGTTACGCGTGCAAATCCATGCGGAGTACATGTTTGCATCGCCGCCGCGATAGGCCCAAAGCAGGCCGAACGCGGCGGCATTGGCGGCCAAAGCGGCAAAACCGACGGCGCCCATGGTGAAGGCGCTGGGCAAGGTGCCATGTGTCGCATGCCAGAGGGCCGCTCCGATCACCCACAGACCGAACAAGCCCATCGTGGCGCCTTTGGCGAGCGCCGCCATGGCGCGATAGCGCAGTGCCATCCCGACCACGAACAGGCTGATCCCGTAGTTTGCCGCGTCGCCGAGAAAATCGAGGGCGTCTGCTTGCAACGCCACCGATCCGGCCGCGAGGCCCGCGCCAATCTCGACGAGGAACATGACGGCGTTGATCGCGAGCACCGCCCAGAGCACGCGGCGATAGGCCGCCTTCCCGCGATGCGGGTCGGGCATATCGCTATGATCGCAGCAATCCGCGCCCATGGGTCGCCTCTGTGATAATGCAACGCTTATGTAGACATTGGCCGGCCAGTTGCATCATCGCGGAACGATCTACCGGCGATCCTATCCTGCGACCGCAAGGACGTTGCTCAAACGTTCGAGCGTGGCGTCGATTTCATCGCCCGTCGTCGCGCGCCCGAGGCTGAACCGGATAGCCCCCATTCCGACGTGCGGCACGACCCCCATCGCTTGCAAAACGGGCGAGAGCTCGATGCGGCCGGAATGGCACGCCGATCCGGTGGAGGCCGCCACGGCGTCCAGCCGGGCTAAGATCTCGGCGCCGATGCGGCCGACGAAGGAGACGTTGAGGGTGTTCGGCAGGCGGTGCGTGGAATGACCATTGAGAACCACGCCGTCTCCGAACTGCTGCTGCAGGCCTTGCCAGAAGCGGTCGCGCAAGGCGCGCACGCCATGCATCGGCGAAAGATCGCGCGCAAGCTCGCAGGCCTTGCCGAGGGCGACCGCCAGCAGGGCACTCTCCGTGCCCGCGCGTCGGCCGCTTTCATGTCCTGCACCATGGATCAGCGGTTCGATCGACGCGCCGCGGCGCACAAACAGTGCACCGACGCCTTTTGGTGCATAGACTTTGTGGCCGGCGATCGACAGAAGATCGATGCCGAGTTCGTTGACATCGGTTGCGATCTTCCCGACCGACTGCGCAGCGTCGGTGTGGAACAGGACCTTGTGCTCGCGGGCAATGCGGGCGCAGTCCTCGATCGGCTCGATGGTTCCGACCTCGTTGTTGGCATGCATGATGCTGACAAGGATCGTGCGCGGCGTGATCGCTTGGCGGAGATCGTTGGGATCGACTCGGCCTGTGCCATCAACGGGCAAGTAAGTCACACGTGCGCCGAGGCGTTCGAGAAAACGGCATGGCTCGACGATCGCCGGATGCTCGATCCTGGTGGTGATGATGTGATCGCCCTTGTCGCGACGCGCGACGAATGCGCCCTTGAGGGCCAGATTATTCGCTTCGCTGCCGCCGCTCGTGAAAACGACCTCGCCGTCGTGGCAGCCAAGCAGCGCTGCCACTTGGCCGCGCGCTGTCTCAAGCGCAGCTTTTGCCGCAGTCGCCGCCCAATGCCCGCTGGACGGATTGCCGTAGTGATCCTCGAGAAACGGGCGCATCGCGGCGGCAACCGCCGGATCGATGGGCGTGCTCGCGTTGTAATCGAGATAGATGGGTTGCATGGCTAAAGGGTGTTCGTGAGAAGTGGAATCAACGCAAGCGGCGAACTCGGTCTGCTCCCTCCCCCGCTTGCAGCCGAACTCGGGTTTACCCGAGTTCGGCCACTCATTGACTGGCCGAAGTCGGATAAATCCGACTTCGGCTGGAGGGTTGGGGAGGGGGTGAGCGTGCGCACATGAATGTTTTTGCATCTCCCCTCGATCTTGCTGCATGACCCCTCCCTATCCCTCCCCGCAAGCGGGGGAGGGAATGCACCGCGTACGCGGCGCTAAACTGCTTCAAGTACAAACGAACATGCTTCTTGGCGCCCTTCCGTTGCACTGGCAAGCGCGGGTCGCGCGGGCAGAGATCGGCATGATCGTGGCCGAACCGCGCAGTTCCGGGGCTCATCGCTGGGCAATTGCTCGGAATGGTCGGGGATCCCGCCGGCATGCGGCATTCGAATGCTGGCGAGGGAACGGGATCGAATGTTTCGATGTTATCGACAGCGTGCGGCTCGAGAAAAGTATGCGTCCATGGGCAAAAGCCAGGAAATGCTGATCCAGGACATTCCGGCCGACACGAAAAACCGCCCGCCGAGCTCACGGGTGCTGCAGGAAGTCATACGTCAAGCACCGGCAGAGCACGTCACTGTTGGCTGGCTGACGTCGACTTTGCACCCGCATTCGTTCGGCATCATCATGCTGTCTCTTGGACTGCTTGCGATGACGCCGGTTGGCTCCACGGTGCCCGGCGTCATCCTCGCGGTCATGGCGGTGCAGTTGATTGCGGGTCGCGCTGAACCCGTTTTCCCGCGTTTCATCATGACGCGACGCTTGCCGACCAAGCAGCTGCTCTGGCTTGGCGGCCGCGCTATTCGCGTTCTGAAGTATTTTGAGAAAGCCGTTCATCCGCGCTGGCCGATGACCTTTGAAGTGGCGAAGCGCGCTGTCGGCGTCATGGTC
>CBFGVM010000242.1:0-6447 GCA_965652015.1 uncultured Alphaproteobacteria bacterium | reverse complement strand
GCGCTCGGTGATGCTGCTTCAGCAGGAACGCGCCGGTGTCGAGATCGCGGTGGATCCGGAGCGGTTGCGCGCAGCGCTCGCGCCGGCCGTCGCGAGCGACGGCGTGAAGGGCGCCTGATCACTTACGAGAATTTTCCCCATGCCTGCTCTGTCGCCCACCAAATGAGCTTGCCGCCGCCGACAATGATGAGGCCCAACACAATCCATCCGTAAATCCCTGCCGAAACCACGCCCGAACCAAGGACGAGTACCGGCGCGATCATCGCCAGATAATAAGGTCCCGTGTAGCGGCAGTGAGTACGGCCGCATCGTCTCGCATTCAGGATGCACGCTGCGCCCATCCAGATGAGAGCGATGGTCCAGATGACGACTCGAAATGGCATCGGCACGAACAAGCCGCCAAGAATGGCGGCGTGAGGAATCCACCACGCCAGCGCGCTGCTGCCCCAGCTACCCAGCCAGTCGCGCGAGGGTTGGATGGTAGCGTTGGCCATAGCTTATGCCGTACGGCATCCAGTGGCTTGGTGCCAGATGAGCCGCTGCTTCATGGTCGGCACTGGTGCCTTTCCGTGCGTTGAAATAGAGTTCCAGAAGCTGACCGGCCGGAGGGTCATCGTGAGCGCGGACAGTCTCAGTTCATCCCGATCGCCGCGTCCGGTGTGGTTGCAACAGGATTTCATTGGCGGATTGGCGGTGATCGCGGTCGCCGCCTTTGCTTTTTGGCAGGGCGCGGATCTGTCCATTGGAACCCTTGGCGGCATGGGGCCGGGAATGCTGCCGCGCGGTCTTGCGGTGCTGCTTGGCCTGCTCGGGGTGCTGCTTATCGCCGATGCCGTCATTGAAAGAGGCGGGCCCGCACTCGATCGCTGGTCGCTGCGCGGTCCCCTTTTCGTGCTTGGCGCGGTGGTCGCTTTCGGTGCCGCTGTACGTCCGCTCGGGCTGATCATCGCCGGGCCACTTGCCATCGTGATCTCCGCATTCGCCAGTGAAGAGGTCCGCTGGCGCGAAACGCTTGTGTCGGGGACATTGATGACCGCGTTCTGCATCGCCTTGTTCAAGTTTGCACTCGGATTGCCGATCCCCCTGGCGCCGTGGCTATTGGGATATTGAGGACGATGTTCGACCTGATCGGCAATCTCGCGCTCGGGTTTGCCACCGCGCTGTCCCCAGTCAATCTCGCGCTCTGCTTTCTCGGTTGCCTGGTCGGCACGTTGATCGGTGTGCTGCCGGGCGTGGGACCGATCGCGACCATTGCGATGCTGCTGCCGCTGACGTTCAAGGTCGATCCGACCGGTGCACTGATCATGCTCGCCGGAATTTACTACGGCGCCCAGTATGGCGGGTCGACCACGGCGATCCTGGTCAACATCCCAGGGGAAGCCACGTCCGTGGTGACTGCGCTCGACGGCCACGCCATGGCAAGGAAGGGTCAGGCCGGAATCGCACTCGGGCTTGCCGCGATCGCTTCATTTTTTGCCGGCACCGTGGCCACACTGGTGATTGCGGGCATCGGCGCACCATTGACCAAGCTCGCGCTGCTGTTCGGGCCGGCCGAATATTTTGGGCTCATGGTCCTCGGCCTTGCACTGGCTGTCGTGCTGGCGAGCGGCTCGGTCCTCAAAGCTGTGATCATGGTCGTGTTCGGGCTGCTGCTCGCCACGGTTGGCCAGGATCTCGAGACCGGCGAGGAACGCCTGACGCTGGGAATTGCCGAGCTGTCCGACGGTATCGACTTCGCGGTGCTGGCCATGGGCGTGTTCGGCATCGCCGAGATCTTGCGCAACCTGGAAAATCCGGAAGCGCGCGCAGTGGTGCGTGGTCATATCGGCCGGCTGCTGCCGTCGCTTGCCGATCTACGCACGGCATTCGGCCCGATCGTGCGGGCGACCGGGCTCGGATCGGTGCTCGGCATCCTGCCCGGCAACGGCGCCGTGCTGGCGCCGTTCGCCTCCTACACCCTGGAAAAGAAGCTTGCCAAGGATCCGTCGCGCTTCGGCAAGGGCGCAATCGAAGGCGTTGCCGGGCCGGAGGCCGCCAACAATTCCGGCGCTCAAACCGCCTTCATACCGTTATTGACGCTCGGCATCCCACCCAACGCCGTGATGGCGCTGATGGTGGGCGCGATGACGATCCACGGCATCATCCCCGGCCCGTTGGTGATGACCAAGAGCCCCGACTTGTTCTGGGGCATGGTCGCTTCGATGTGGATCGGCAATCTGATGCTGTTGATCATCAACCTCCCGCTCATCGGGCTGTGGGTACGCCTGCTCAAGGTGCCGTACCGTCTGCTGTTCACCATCATCCTGCTGTTCTGTTGCATCGGTATCTACTCGATCAACAACAATCCTTACGACGTGTACTTCACCGCGTTCTTCGGCTTGGTCGGTTACGCGCTGATCAAGCTCGGGCTCGAACCCGCCCCCATGTTGCTCGGCTTCGTGCTGGGCCGGTTGATGGAGGAGAAGCTGCGGCAGGCCCTCGCGCTTTCCGAGGGCAGCTTCATGACGTTCCTGGAACGGCCGTTGTCTGCGATGCTTCTGTTACTGGCGCTGGCGATCATGGTGGTTGCGGTCTTGCCGGCGGTGCGCAAGGGCCGCGAGGAAGCCTTCCAGCAATGAGACGCAAGGACTTGGTCGTTCGGATTTGATCGGAGTCAATGGGCGGCCGTGCAACCGCGTCCTTATTCCAGCGTTGAGTACTGGGAGATGCGCCCGAGACGGCCGTAAACCCGCCGGACGGGACATCCGTTTTCACAAGGGAAAAAATCGATGAAACCTTTTATTACGGTGCTTACCGCCGCGCTCGCGGTGGCGGCGACATCGGCCGCCGCGCAAAGCTATCCCACCCGCCCGGTCACTGTTATCGTACCTTTCGCCGCGGGCGGCCCGACCGATATCATCACCCGCATTGTTGGCGAACATTTCTCCCGCACCCTCGGGCAGCAGTTCATTGTCGAGAATGTTGCCGGCGCCGGCGGAACGACCGGCATTGCCAGTGGCGCACAGGCGAAAGCCGACGGCTACACGATCATGATGGGTCACATGGGCACGCACGGTGCTGCTCCCGCGCTCTATCCCAACCTCAAATACGATCCGACTAAGGACTTCGCGCCGATCGGCCTGGCCGCCAGCACCCCGATCTTGATCGTGGCAAGGAAGGACTTCCCCGCCGCCGATCTCAAGGAGTTCGTCGCCAAGGCGAAGGATACGAGCACCCGGATCAGCCAGGCACACGCCGGGGTCGGCTCGGTATCGTTCACCAGCTGCACGCTGTTGAACTCCATTCTAGGCGTCAAGCACCACCGCATTGTGGCCTATCGCGGCACCGGGCCGGCGCTCAACGACATGGTGGGTGGACAGGTCGATTACATGTGCGACCAGATCGTCAACCTGGCCGAGCAGATCCGAGGCGGTGCGATCAAGGCCTATGGCATCGCCACCGAGCAGCGCTCGCCGGCGCTGCCCGACATTCCCACCACGAAGGAGGCAGGGCTTCCCGAGTATCAGGTGACCGCCTGGAACGCCTTGTTCGCCCCCAAGGGAACCCCCAAGGAGATCGTAACGCAGCTCAATGGCACGCTGTCGAAGGGCCTTGACGATGCGGCCACGCGCAAGCGGCTTCTCGAATTGGGCAGCGTGCTGCCGGAAGGGCCCGGACGCTCGCCCGAGGCGCTGGCCGAACTGGTGAAGAGTGAGGTGGCGCGCTGGACCCCGATCCTGCAGGCGGCGGGCGCCCGGGGTACACAATAAGCGAACGTCTTTTTGTCACCGCCGATCCAATGCCTCGCTCTCGCTCATGTAGGGGTGGTTGGCTTGGCGGCGGATGCGCGCGCCTCTTGCAACGCTATTCATATCTGGCGATGCCAACGGCGTCGTGTCAGCACTCATCGCCGCGGCCACAGCTCTGCCGAGTGGCGACGTTCGTCAGAAAACATCCAGATCGTTGGCGGCGACGACGTTGCCCTTGTAGGTCCGCGTTATTTCCGCGATCAGAACATCCCCGTCCGAGCATTCTTCGCCGATATTCGAGCGATGATAGGTAATGAGGAGGCTCGGCTTCACCGCATTTGCGATCTCTGCCAGCTCGACGGATGAGGTGTGATGCCTGCGGCGGAATTCCGGGGAAGGGCGCGCGCCATTGCGGTAGGCCATCATCGAATAGGCTTCATGAACGAGCACGTCGCAGCCACGACTGTGATCGATGAGCGCCTGGGTCGGCGCGGTATCGCCGGAGATGACGATGATCCGGTCGGGCGTTTCGAATCGGTAGCCGAAGGAATCGACCATTTCCTCGTGGCGCGCGGGGAATGCCGTGACGGTGACGTTGCCGTCCCGATAGATGACGCCGGGCAAGATCTCATGCGCGCTAACCTTGTAGCCGGTCGGATTGTGCTGGTTGAGGCCGTTGGTGCGCCCGTCGATGTCCACCTGCCAAGCCTTGAGGACGTGCTCGGTCATGGCCTTGATGCCCTTCGGGCCATAGACCTCGAGCGGCTCCCGCCGGCCCATCACCCAGGGCGTGAAGATGAGATCGGGATAGCCGACGGTGTGGTCGGAATGCATGTGCGTGAGGAATACCGTTTTGATGTTGATCCCGCCGTAGCCAAGCGCCGCTACCCCTTTCTCATAGGCGGCGGTGACGCGCCGGACCACGCCCGGCCCGAAGTCGACGAGATAGGGCGTGTCGTTGACCACGATCGCGGTCGCCGGCCCGGACCGGCTCGGATCCGGACGCGGCGTGCCGGTTCCGAGCATGACGACGCGGGTCGATCCATTCGAATTCATTGATGCGCGCGGCGGCGGCACTGCGGCCTCGTCAACTCTTTGCGATAAACGGCGAACGATCGGCGGACGTTCGCCGCCACGTCAGTCCAGGTGCATACCGGTGTCCTTGATCACCTTGGCCCACAATTTGGTATCGGCCGCGATGCGGGCTTTGGCTTCGGCGCCGGTCGATGCGATGATCGTGGTATCTTGCGGACGGAACCGCTCCTGCAGATCGGGAGCCTTCAGCGCCTTTTGCACCTCGCGCTCGAGCAGCGATGCGACCGGGTCCGCAATCCCCGTGGGCGCCAGCATCACGTAATAGACTTCGGCCTTGAAATCGGGATAGCCGGCCTCTGCAATCGTCGGCACATCCGGCGCCAACGGCGAGCGCTCGACGGCCGATATGGCCAGCGCCTTCAAACGCCCTGCGCGCACGTGATCGTACAGGAAGCTCGCGCCCACGAAGCCGAACTTGATCTGGCCTGCGACGAGATCGGTGACCAGCTGCGCATTGCCGCGGTAAGGCACGGGGGTGGCCGGGAATCCGGCCTGCATGCGGAAATACTCCATGCCCAGATGGCCCGGGCTGCCGTTGCCGCCATGCGCATAAGTGATGGGGTTCTTCCGGGCATAGGCAACCAACTCGGCCACCGAGTTCACGGGTATGGACGGGTGCACGACCAGCATGGTGGCGTTCTTCGCGATGATCGACAGCGGCCGCAAATCGGTCTGCGGGTCGAAGGACAGATGCTTGTAAAGCGTCGGGTTCACCGTCAGCGTCGTGTCGAGCGCGACCAGCAATGTGTATCCGTCAGGCGCCGAGCGGGCCACGAACTCCGCCGCAAGATTGCCGCCTGCGCCGGTTCGGTTGTCCACCACGAATGTCTGCTTGAGATTGGCCGACAGCTTGTCCGCCATGGCCCGCGTGATGAGATCGTGCGGCACGCCCGCCGGCCGGTCGATGATGATCTTGACCGGCCGCTGCGGATAGGACTGCGCCGAGGCAGCGCTCGCGGCGGCGATGACGCAGCCGGTCACGGCGATCGCCATCAGCACCGATTCTCTCGCGGTCATACCGAGCTGCATCACTCGCCTCAGGCCCTTTGTGCGTTGTCTGCGGTTGCAACGTGCCCCTTTCTGGCGTAGCTGAAAAGTTCTATTTTCCTACATCTCGTTAGCAACTTTGCTAAGGGCTGACATGCGTTGGAACGACCGCATCGGGCGCCGGATCAAGCTGAGCGATCTGCATATCCTTCTCGCGGTCGCGCAATACGGAAGCATGGCGAAGGCGGCGAGCCGGCTCGCCGTTTCCCACCCGGTGGTGTCGCGTTCGATCGGCGAACTGGAGCACACTCTGGGCGTGCAACTCCTGGAGCGAAACCCGCACGGGATCGAGCTCACGCAGTACGGGCGCGCCATACTCGATCGCAGCCATGCCGCCTTCGACGAGTTGCGGCAGGGCGTGAAGGACATCGAGCTTCTTACCGACCCGACCGCCGGCGAGGTGCGGATCGGGACCACGCCGCCGCTCGCCGCGAGCTTCGTCTCGGCCGTTATCGATCGGCTTGCCAGCCGCTATCCCAGGATCGTGTTTCGGGTGGTGGTCGAGGGCAACGAGGCGCAGCGGCGAAACTCGAGTGAGCGCCGGCTCGATCTCTTGGTGTTCCGGAAATCCGGCGTC
>CBFGVM010000241.1:0-6453 GCA_965652015.1 uncultured Alphaproteobacteria bacterium | reverse complement strand
AGTCGAGCATCCTGCGTGATAGCAACCCTCTGCGGTCGTCCCCGCGAAAGCGGGGACCCATATTCCAGAGGCGGTGGTCATGGGTCCCCGCGTTCGCGGGGACGACAGAATCTCAACACGGAGCCCGCACTCACACCCTCTCGACGGGTCGCCACGATGATGACTAGAGCCTGATCTCGCCGAGATTGATGCTTGCCCCCAGACGCGCTTCGACTGATTTCTTGCTGCGCCCTTTGGGCGATATTTCGATGACATACGCGCCCGAATTCTCGTCGAGCTTGTCGAATTTGAAATCGCCGTAATTATCGCTCGTCGTCTCCGCGACCGTTCGGCCTTCCTTGACGAGGCGAACCCTCGCGCCCTCGACACAGTCGACCACGCCATCCGTCTCCGCCGACAGCGTGCCGCCGATGAAGCATTTCGAATAGCGCCAGAGATTGCGGTAATAGACGCGAGGGCGAGTGCCCAATTCCGGCTTCATCACCTCGAGGTCCTGTTCGCGCGCGATGCGCGCCATTTCCTCGTCCTCGACCTTGATCGCGCGCATGGCGCCGGTGGGACAGGATTGCTGGCCGCGGGTCTGTTGCCAGCCCTGGTCGAGCAAGTGGGCATCGAACGGCCAGATCTGCGGAAGCTGCAGCTCCTCGTTCCACCAGATGTGCCCGTAGGGGCACGCCTCGACCAGATCCTTGCGCCCCCTCGCCTTCTCCGGATCGATCAGCACGATCCCATCCTCGCGCTTCTTCACCGCGTCGCCGCCCTTCGCCAGGCACGGCGGGTTGTCGCAGTGATTGCACATGGTGGGAACGTAGGCGATGTCGATCATCGGCACCTGCCCGCGCTCCTTCTGCAGGATGTTGATCCATTTGTGGCCGTGCTTCGGCATCGGCGCGGTGTAGCCGGGCCAGGCGTTGCCGACATATTCGTCCATGACCGCCAGCGTGCACAGGTTGCAGTTCGTGCACTCGGCCACGTCGATGATCATGTTCCACTTTTGCATGGCACTACTCTAGCTCAGGGACTCACTTCGCCGGCACGAGGTCCGCAGCCTTGAGCGTCTCGCGGACCTCCTTGTCCTTCTCCATGCGCGCGAACGTCTCCGACATGTGCTCGGCGCGCCCGTCCCACAACTCCACCTGAACGAGCGCGTTGGCGCCCGCGATCGAGTGGGTCGAGTTGGTTTGCGTGCGCTCGGGCGTGAGCAGGTTGAGGCATCCGCCGCGATCCACCGATTTGCCGGGTTCGCCCATCGGGTCGTAGATCGCCGACGACTCATAGCCATGACACACGCCGCGCGGCAGCCGCTGGGTCGGCAGTGCCGCGCAGATCACCGCGCCGCGATCGTTGAAGACTTTCACCAGATCATGCTTCTTGATGCCGCGCTCGGCGGCATCCTCGGCATTGAGCCGCATGATCCAGTAATAGTAGCCGTCGACCTTGACCCGATGATCTTCGATGTTGAGCAGAAATGAATCCTTACCGTCGCCCTGGGTGTGGAACGAGTACTTCGAGTGCGGCGTGAGCATCTGTAGCGGATAGCGCTCGTACATCTCGCCCGAATGCGGCCCCTCCCATGACGGCTCGTATTTGACGATCGGAGGTCGCTCCGGATCGTTGAAGCGCTTGAGGCTGTTGCATTCGAATTCGAGCTTACCGGACTGCGTTTGCAGCCCGCGCAGATATTCGTCGGTGTAATCGGAAGGCAGCGGCTGCGCCTCCGGCACATCTTTCTTGCGGTTCTGCCAGAACCAGCGGAATGAGACCGGCGCACGCAGCTTCTCCTTCTCCGCCGGCACGACGTAGTAGCCGCGCTCGACGAATTTCTTCCAGGAGATCACCTTGGGCAGGTCGGACGCGAGATAGAGGCGCTTGACCCAGTCGATCTCGTTGACGCCTTCCGAGAAGTAGTTGGCAAGGCCGAGCCGCTTGCAGATCTCGTTGAAGATCCAGAAATCGGATTTCGACTCGCCGAGCGGCGCAATGGCCGGCGCCTGGAAGATGATGACGCGGTGATTGAGTTGCTGCTGGCCATGATGGCCATAGCCGCCGAGCCCCGCCCATTCGCTGATGTCGACTCGCTCGAAATTCGTACACGCGGGCAGAATCACGTCCGCGAATTTGGCCTCGCCCTCGAACCAGATCGATTGATTGACCACGAATTCGAGATTGGGCGACTGATACATGCGCACCCAGCGGTTGGTGTTGTTCATGGTCGAGAGGATCGAGCCGCCGTACTTGTACATCATGCGCACCGGCGCATGGCCGGGCGCCGGGTAGGAAAATTTCGCGAATTGGTGCTCGATCGATTTTCCGACCCACGGATAGCCTTCGGCCTTGCCGTCGGCGATCGCCTCCGGCGTGCGCAGCCGCGGGATGCGCTGGAAGGTGGTCGCCATGCTCGGCAGTTGCGGCATGCGCTGATAGAGCTCGACCGGCATCGCGGTGTTTTCGAGATCGCCCGACATGCCGCCGTCGGCGTAGCCGGGGAAATAGAATTGGAAATCCAGCGGGCATCCCCACTGCAGATTGCCCATGTTGATGCCGGGCTTGCCCAGTCCCTGCATCGCGGTGAGGCACACCATGACGCGCGCCCATTGGATGCCGGTCTGGTTGCGGCAGGCACCGCCGTGGCCGTTGCCCCAGCCGCCGGGAGCGAGATAGACGCGCTTGCTGCCCCACTCGCGCGCGAGCGCGCGCACGTCCTTCGCCGCGACGCCGGTCTCTTTCTCTTGCCACTCCGGCGTCTTCGCGATGCCGTCCTCCTCGCCGAGGAGATAGGCCTTCCATTTGTCGAAGCCGACGGTGTGGGTCTTGACGTACTCCTTGTCGTAGAGGCCTTCCTTGATCCAGACATAGGCGATCGCCATCGCCATCGCGACGGAGGTCGTGGGCCGCGGTGCGAACCATTTGCCCGGCAGGAATTGCGCCGACGCGTTGTAGTACGGGTCGACGTGCACGACCTTGATGCCGAGCTTGGGATTCTTCAGCCACTGGCGACGCACGGTGCCTTCCTGCGCGCCATACGAGCCGCTGGTGCTCTCGGGATCGGCGGCCCAGAACACGATCATGTCGCAGTTTTGCAGGCAGTCCTCGACCGTGCCGTAGGTCTCCGATTGGCCGACGCGCAGCGTGTAGCCCCAGTGGTGCACCGCGCCCCAGTACCAGCCTTCCCAGCTGTCGGGATTATGGTGGATCTGCGTGTAACCGACCGCGTTGCGGAAGCGGAACAGCGCCGAGAGGTAATAGCCGATGTTGCCCCAGGTGTGATGGGAGCCGTGCGACACCGCCATGACGCCGGGACCATAGGTGCGCTTGAGCCGTTTGATCTCGCCGGCAACGAGGTCGAGCGCTTCCGGCCAAGAGATGCGCACGTAGCCTGACTTGCCGCGGTTTTGCGGATTGCGCTCGCCGTTGGGATCGAAGTCGACGCGCTTCATCGGATAAAGCAGCCGATCGGGCGAATAGACGATCGACTTTGCGTTCTGCCCGTGCGGGGCAAGCGTGGTCTTGCGCGGCGGAGTGAGCTTGAGGCCGCGCGCTTCGATGGTCCAGGGCGGCGGGTCGTCGGCGCCGAAATCGATCGGCGTCATGCGGAGGATCTTGCCGTCTTTGACGTGGACGAAGACCGGTCCGCCATTGGTCATGTTGCAATAGCGCATCGTGCCGTCGGCAAGCCGGGTGCCGATCTTCAAGCCGACGCTCTGGCTCATCATGATGGTCTGCGCGAACCAGTTGCTGAGATCCTCCGGTCCTTCGACGGTGAGCTTGAAATCTTTCTGCGCGTTGATCTGATCGAGCCAGTTGATCGGCGGCATCAGCAGATCGGCGCCGAGCGCGGCGTTCTTGAAGGAAAGCGTGACGTCGGCATCCGCACGCAAGCCCATCCCGGAGGTGATCCGGCCGTCGCGAATCGCATACCAGCGGCCGATCTCCTCGTCGCGCGCCTTGAGCTGCGCAAGGAGATTGCGTTCCTTGAGCCGTTCCCGAAACGCCGGATACCGCCATGCCGCGTACTTGAGAAGCTGCGCCATTCCCCACAGGATGATCGTGAACTTCATCGCTGAGAGCATGGTCTCCTCCTCGGAAATCCGGTCGTCCCCGCACAAGCGGGGACCCATGATCACCGGCCGGTGGCCATAGGTCCCGGCTCTCGCTGCGCTCGGCCGGGACGACACGCAGCCCCTTCGGAACACGAGGCGAGTCGTGCGCCCCCGCCTAATCGTTGATCAAGCGATATTGTCGGCCGTTTGCGGCAGATGCGCAATATCGAGATGCCGCCCTATCGGCGGTGCCGCTCGGCGCGTTGGCGTGGCGGCTGCCGTCGCGGAACGAGGCTACTGCGGCGTCAGTCCTGCCGTCTTCACCACCTGCGCCCATTTTTCGATGTCCTTGCGCAGGTAAGTGTCGAACTCAGCGGGCGTCATCACCAGCGCCACCGCGCCCTGCTTGTCCCACGCCTCCTTCACGTCGGGGCGAGCGATCACCTTGTTGATTTCGGCATTGAGCTTATCGACGATCGCCTTCGGCGTGCCGGCCGGGGCCATGATGCCGAGCCAGATCGTCGATTCGTAGCCCGGCACACCTGCTTCGGCGATGGTGGGCACATCGGGCAAAACCGATGAGCGCTTGGCGGCCGAGGTGCCGAGCGCGCGCACCTGCCCAGCCTTCACATTCGGCGCCATCGTGGTGATGGCATCGAATGCCATTTGCACGTGGCCGCCGATGACGCTGTTGCGCATCTCGCCGGACGCCTTGTGCGGCACGTGCACCAAGTTGGTGCCGCTCATCGCTTTGAACAGCTCGCCCGCCATATGATAGGGCGTGCCCGCGCCGGAGGACGCGTAATTGAGCTCCCCGGGCTTTGCCTTCGCGTAGGCGATGAATTCCTTGAGATCCTTTGCCGGCACGGATGGATGAACAACCATCACCAGGTCGGAGTAGTTGATGCCCGCCACCGGCACGAAGTCGCGCATCAGCTGAAACGGCTTGTTCGGGACGAGCGACTCGTTGGTCGTGTGGGTGTTCGACATGGTGAGCAGCGTGTAGCCGTCGGGCGGCGACTTCGCGACCACGTCGGTGCCGATGATCGAGCCGGCGCCCGGCCGGTCCTCCACGACAAATGGCTGCTTGAGCGCTTCGGAGAGATGCTGGGCGAGGACGCGGGAGTACACGTCGGCGGGCCCGCCGGCGCCGAACGGCACGATGATCTTGACCGGACGCGTCGGGTAGTCCTGCGCCAGCAAACCACCGGGCCAAGACAGCATCAGGACAGGCGCGAGAACAAAGGCAGCAAAGGCAAGGCGGCGCGGCAACACGATCATTCGAATTCCTCCACTCACTTCGATTTTCAATCCAAGCGACGATAGAGAAGGTCTCAGGACCGCTCAATGAGGCGTCTCGCCGCTCGTTGACGCCAACCCCGCCGCTTAGCATTCATTCCTTGGCCATCAGCGAGGACAGGGCGACTGAGCAGAATGCGGCGAATGTCACAACGGCATTGGCGGCGTGCGAGTACTCCCACTGCCTGCGCAATTGCTCCCAGTCGTTCGGGATCATCGCCCAATTGTTGGTCGCCTGATTGGCCGGGTAGGTCCAGATGAAGAAAATGACAAGCGTAAGAGCCATGGAAAAGAACCCGAACAGGGCGAGGGCGAACGGCGCGCCTCGCCCGCGCAACAACAATGCGAGCGCCAGATTGGCGATCAGGGCGCCGAACAACACGATGCCGAACAGGCTCCAGCCGCGGTAGATGCTCTGCACGATGAAATACTGCTCTGCCCCCAGGCTCATTTTGTTGGCGAGCTCAAACAGGTGCGCACCACTCGGCACCAATGCAAGCGCGGTCAGCGCGAGCGCAAGGAATTGAACGACTTTGAGGGGCACGAATCGGACCTCTGCAGGGCGTTACGAGCTTTTTGCCGTTCTCGCCGTAGCAGCCTGCCAAGACACGGCGCAAGGGTCGCAAGGCCATTTGCACCAGCGGCGGTGAGCAATAAGCTCATACTCCAGCGCGTCACCGAAACGCGCGACTTTCGCCCACCGGTATCCGGTGAAGGCGAAAGCGAGGAAGCACAACGAGGGGCATATCAATGACCGAAGCAACGTCAAATCACTACATTCCCGCGCTCGGCAATATGTACAACGCGGTAGACGAGTATGCGGAACCGATCTTGCGGATCGCGCTTGGCGGGATCCTCATTCCGCATGGGATGCAAAAACTGTTTGGAACCTTCGGCGGCATGGGCTTTGCGGGCAACGCAGCGTTGTTCGACCGCATCGGTTTGAAGCCTTGCATATTCTGGGGCACGCTGGTCGGTTCCAGCGAGTTGATCGGCGGCATCATGCTGGTGCTGGGACTGTTCACGCGATTTGCCGCGGCGGCGGTCGTCATCTTCATGATCGTGGGCGTGAAGTTCACCTCGGCGAGAGGCTTCTTCTGGACCCAGGGCGGCT
>CBFGVM010000240.1:0-6459 GCA_965652015.1 uncultured Alphaproteobacteria bacterium | reverse complement strand
ATCGCCGCGCCGCGGGTGACCTATGTCAGCCAGGGCGCTGCACCGGAAACCCGCGCAACTTACCTCCATGCCATTACCGCCGCGCTCGAACGCTGCACGCCGCTGTACTTCAGCGAGGGATTGGGCAATGCAGTCGCAGGCCGGCCGATCGCCATCCGTTTCGTCGACAACCGGGACCAACCGTGATCAGCTCTTTGCGGCTTGTCGCAGTAGCGCTCGGCACGTGGGTGATGGGTGCGGCGGCGCAAACCCCGCACCTGCCGCTCAACACGCTCGAAGAGGTCAGCGCGGCGCTACGGGAGTGCTGGGTTCCACCGCCCCTCGATCAATCACGCCCGGGCATGCAAATTACCGTCCGCATGAGCTTCCGCCGCAACGGCGAACTCTTCGGCCAGCCGAGAATCACATTCGAGTCCGTGGGCGCGTCGGATGATGAACGGCTGGCCTATCGTATTGCGGTAGCCAACATGCTCAAACGCTGCGCGCCCCTGCCGTTCACCGAGACGCTTGGGAACGCATTGGCCGGCCGGCCGTTCACCATCCGGTTCATCGACCAACGAAAGCTCAGACAAGCAGAGAACGCGCCATGACCGATACCGAGAATATGCTCACGCTCGAGACCACCAAGGGCAAGGTCGTCATTCAGATGCGGCCGGATCTCGCCCCAAGCCATGTCGCGCGCATCAAAGAGCTCGTACGCGAGGGCTTTTACGACGGCATCGTCTTTCATCGTGTCATCGACGGCTTCATGGCGCAGACCGGCTGCCCGCACGGCACCGGCACCGGCGGTTCGGGTAAGAAGCTCAAGGCGGAGTTCAACAAGGAGCCGCACCGCCGGGGAACCGTATCGATGGCGCGGGCGCAATCGCCCGATTCCGGTGACAGCCAATTCTTCATCTGCTTTGCCGATGCACCTTTTCTCAACGGCAAATACACCGTTTGGGGTCAGGTGACCGAGGGCATGGGCAACGTCGACAAGATCAAGCGTGGCGAGCCGGTTGTCGACCCGGATCGCATCATCTCGGCCAAGTTGGCGGCGGATGCTTGATCGCGTGAGGTCGCCTTCGGCGGTTGCTTCAGGAGAAGAATCCTAAGCGAAATGAGGCGCAGTGAGCGCCGGCGCCATCCACGAACCTCAAACCAAAGCGTTACGCTCTGGGCGCGGTTCGACCTCGCACACCCAAGCCTCTTTGGCGAACCACTCGTGCTGCGTCCGGCAAATCGGGCAGTAGACCCGCGCGAAGAAGACCGGCGTAGCCTCGAAGCTCTTGCGATCGGTGACCAGACCGGTGGGGATGTCGCGTCCGGTCTGCGGACACCTGACCATGACGGCGCCCATTTGCCTCTCCTGCTTGTATCGTTGCGCAACCGATACGCTGCGCCTGTGAAAATGGTTTGACGCAATCGCGACAACAGCATGGGGAATGATCCAATTGATCGAAAACGCCGTTTCGCGTGGCCGTGACAAGTCGAGAAAATTTCCACGCGGCGGGAACAGGCCAGATGGGAGTGCGTTGACAATCTTCGCTTGGGGTGAGCTTGGTCGCGGTGCTGGTATGGTTCTACGGCCGGTGACCGACGGTGCCACGAGGGTTCACGGCGAATACCGTTAGTCCCGCTCGTGCGACCTCCCGTAAGCGATGACCATGCGCACCGCCTTGTTCGATTTCGAGTTGCCGCCCGAGCGCATCGCCTTGCGTCCCGTCTCGCCGCGTGATGCGGCACGGTTACTGGTCGTACGGCCTCACGCGACGCCGGAACTGGATGATCGCGGCGTGCGCGATCTCCCCGATCTGCTGCGCGCAGGCGATGCGCTTGTGGTCAATGACACCAAAGTGATCGCTGCCCGATTGCGCGGCCGGCGCATTGGCCGCGGCACAATGGAACCATCGATCGAGGCAACACTGCACCAGCGTCTCGACGGCTCGCGCTGGCGCGCGTTCGTGAAGCCCGCCAAGCGGCTCTCTGCTGGCGACGTGGTGCGCTTCGGCGACGAAGGCAAGGTCTGCTTTCTCGGTCAGCTCGATGCCACCGTGGAGGCCAAAGGCGAGGACGGGGAGGTCACGCTCGCCTTCGCCTTTCACGGGCCCGTGCTCGACCAAGCGGTCGACGAGCGCGGCGCCATGCCGCTGCCGCCCTACATCCGGCGCTCCCCCGACGAGCGCGATCGAACCGACTACCAGACCATGTTCGCGCAGGCCGAAGGCTCGGTCGCGGCGCCCACGGCGGGACTGCACTTCACCGATGCGCTCACGTCACGCTTGATGGCACGGGGAATTACGCTGCACAAAGTCACGCTCCATGTGGGCGCAGGGACGTTCCTTCCGGTCAAGACGGCCGATACGGACGCGCATCGCATGCACGCGGAGCAAGGGAGCGTCACGGCGCAGACGGCGGATGCGCTCAACCGGGTGCGGCGGGCAGGCGGGCGCATCGTCGCGGTGGGCTCGACCTCGCTGCGGCTGTTGGAAAGTGCCATCGGGGACGATGGCGCCATCCGCTCGTTCGAAGGCGAGACCGCTTTATTCGTCACCCCGGGCTATCGCTTCCGCGCGGTCGACGTGATGTTGACCAATTTTCACTTGCCGCGCTCGACCCTGTTCATGCTCGTCGCGGCGTTTTGCGGGCTCGACCTGATGAAGCGCGCCTACGCGCACGCGGTTCGCGAGGGGTACCGGTTCTATTCCTACGGCGATGCCTGCTTGCTGTTCCGGGCCTAGGCAAAGCGCGCTGGAAGGCGAATGGCAGAACTGCCGCTAAACCCATTATTTTTGGGGCTTGTATTTGCGTCTCGTGTGAATTACGCGTGAGTATCCATGCACTGGATATCGATTCTGATATCTCAAACATGATAACCGGCGCTCAGATGCGAGCCGCAAGGGCGCTCCTGGGGATCGATCAGCGCCAGCTCGCGGAGCGTTCGGGTCTCTCGCTTCCCACGATCCAACGCATGGAAGCGAGCGACGGGGTTATCCGCGGAAATGTCGATTCGTTGATGAAACTCGTCGACGCGCTTGCGGCTGCGGGCATCGAACTGATCGGCGAAGGGACGGTCAGTCACGATGGCGGGCGTGGCGTTCGGCTGAAGAGCTGAGGGGCACAGGTTTGCGCTGCGACCGTCCATTCGCTGGCGCGTCTGTGCGCCGAACGGGGGGATAACTGATGGTGCTTCTGGCACTGGCGTGTGCCGCCGTGCTCATCTCGACGGCCGTGCTTGCCGTCGTGGTCGCCGATGACGCACGCGCGCGCCAGGTCGTGTACGGCGCTTGTCTGATCGCGTCGTTGGCGCTTCTCTCGATCGCGCTCCTCGCTCTCCTCGGCATCTACGATGGTCCGTCGGTTGCCACGCTTCCGCTCGGAATTCCGTGGCTTGGAGCGCATTTCCGTCTCGATGCGCTTTCGGCCTTTTTCCTCGCCGTGGTCAATCTCGGCGCGGCTGCTGCCAGCCTGTTCGCGCTCGGAGACGGCCGCCATGAGCATGCGCCCCGCCGCGTGCTGCCGTTCTATCCGGCGTTTCTCGCCGGCATGAGCATCGTTGTGCTCGCCGACGATGCGTTCACATTTCTGCTCTCGTGGGAATTCATGTCGTTGTCGTCATGGGCGCTGGTCATGGCGCATCACCGCGTCGTCGACAACGTCCGTGCCGGATACGTCTACCTGATCATGGCGAGCTTCGGAACGCTGGCCTTGCTGCTCACCTTCGGCCTGCTGGCGGGACCAGACGGCAGTTATGCCTTCGGCGATATTCGCGGCGGCCATCTATCGCCGACGCTCGCGGCTTGCATTCTGATCCTTGCGCTCATCGGCGCCGGCTCCAAAGCCGGCCTGGTGCCACTGCATGTCTGGCTGCCGCTCGCGCATCCAGCGGCGCCGAGCCACGTTTCCGCGCTGATGAGCGGCGTGATGACCAAGGTCGCCATCTACGGATTTGTGCGCATCGCGTTCGATCTCATTGGCACTCCTGCTTGGTGGTGGAGCATGGTCGTGCTCGCGCTTGGCGGCGTCACCGCGGCGATGGGCGTGCTCTATGCGCTGATGCAGCATGACCTCAAGCGACTGCTCGCGTACCACACGGTGGAGAACATCGGCATTATTTTCATCGGGCTCGGCCTTGCGCTTGCCTTCAAAGCATACGGCATGGCCTGGGCAGCGGCGCTCGCGCTCACGGCAGCCCTGCTGCACGTGTTCAACCATTTGGTCTTCAAGAGCCTCCTGTTCTTCGGCGCAGGGGCAGTGCTCACGGGCACCGGCGAGCGCGATATGGAGCACCTCGGTGGGCTCATCCAGCGCATGCCGCACACGGCGTTTGTTTTTCTCGTCGGCTGCGCGGCGATTTCCGCGCTGCCGCCGCTCAACGGTTTCGTCTCCGAATGGCTGACCTTCCAAGCGATCCTGCTCAGCCCGCAGCTTCCCTCTTGGGGCCTCAAGCTGCTGGTGCCGGCAGTGGGCGCCCTCCTTGCACTCTCGGCGGCGCTGGCTGCGGCCTGCTTCGTCAAGGCGTTCGGAGTGACGTTTCTCGGCCGTGCCCGCACGTCCGCGGCCGAGCATGCGTGCGAGGCCGACCGGCTCTCTCTTGCGGCGATGTTCTTTTTCGCAGCGCTCTGCCTTGCTGCAGGAATCCTGCCCGGGGTTTTCATCGATGCGCTGGCGCCCGCAGTGCAGAGCCTGGTGGGCGACCGCATGCCGGTGCAAGGCAGCGTTGACTGGCTCTCGATCGTGCCGATCGCCGAGAGCCGCAGCTCCTATAACGGCCTCCTGGTCTTCGTATTCATGGTCCTATCGGGCGTGCTCGCGGCCTGGGCAATCCACCGTCTGGCCTCTGACAAGTTGCGCCGCGCCCCGCCGTGGGACTGCGGATATCCGGATGCAAGTCCAGCAACTCAATACACCGCTTCGAGCTTCGCGCAGCCAATCCGGCGGGTGTTCGGCAGCGTCGTGTTTCGCGCCCGTGAGCATGTCGAGATGCCGCCGCCAGGCGACGGCCGGGCGGCGCGCTTCACGGTGGAATTGCACGATCTCGTCTGGGACGCGCTCTACGCGCCAATCGCTGGCGGCATCGAGTTTGCCGCCGATCGACTCAATCACCTGCAGTTCCTGACCATCCGACAGTTCCTCAGCCTAGTCTTTGCCGCGCTCGTCCTTCTGTTGCTGGTGCTTGCGATATGGCCCTGATTTTTGATTTTGGCATTCAGGGAGCACAGATGCTGTTGGTGCTGTTGCTGGCGCCGCTGCTCACCGGCTTCACGCGTAAGGTGAAGGCGCGCCTCCTGCTCCGGCGGGGACCGTCCGTCATCCAGCCTTATCGCGATCTTGTGCGGCTCATGCGCAAGGAAGTGGTGCTTGCGCAGAACGCGTCGTGGCTGTTCCGAGTGATCCCCTACCTCGTTTTTGCCGCCACCTGGGTGGCGGCATCTTTGGTGCCGACCTTCCGCACCGGTCTCCTATTCTCGTGGTCCGCCGATCTCATCGCCATCGTCGCGCTGCTCGGCAGTGCGCGTTTCTTCCTGGCGTTGGCGGGGCTCGACGTCGGGACCAGCTTCGGCGGAATCGGGTCGAGTCGAGAGGTGATGATTGCCTCGTTGGCGGAGCCGGCGATGATCATGATCATCTTCACGCTCGCGTTGATTGCCGGCTCGACCCAGCTCTCGACCATGGCTGGGTTCCTGGTCTCATCCGAGGTGGGCCTGCGCGTATCGCTGGGCCTTGCGCTCATCGCCTTGATCATGGTGGCAATCGCGGAAAACGCCCGCATTCCAGTCGACAATCCGGCGACGCACCTCGAATTGACCATGGTGCATGAGGCCATGGTGCTGGAATATTCAGGGCGTCATCTGGCGCTGATCGAGCTCTCCGCGTCGCTGAAACTCCTGCTCTATGTCTCGCTGATCGCTTGTCTGTTCGTGCCCTGGGGCTTGGTGCCGTCGGGCGCGGGGCTTGGGTTACTGGTCGTCGGCCTCGTCGCCTATGTCGCCAAGCTCGCGAGCGGTGGTCTGTTGCTCGCGCTGTTCGAGACTTCCATCGCCAAAATGCGTGTGTTCCGTGTTCCGGAATTCCTGGGCGCCGCGTTGATGCTCGGCCTGCTCGCGACGCTTCTCCTGTTCGTGTCACGGAGCTTGTGATGCGCGGCCTGACCTTCGATATCGCCCACCTGCTCGCGGGCACGCTGGTGCTGGTGAGTTTCCTCGAGCTCTATCAGGACCGGCTCTATGCGCTGCTCAACATATTCGCGCTGCATGCCTTGGTGCTGGCGCTTTCGGTCGCTTGGCAAGCCTACATCCAAGATGCGCCGCACCTTTACGTCACCGCGGCGATCGCCCTGATCTTCAAGGCCATCATCATTCCGGTCGCGCTTCATCGCATCATCGTGCGCCTCGGCATCCACCGCGAGATCGAGAAGGTTGTCGGCGTGGGCTCTGCCATGCTGCTGGGCATGGGCTTGGTCGCGCTTTCGATGGTGGT
>CBFGVM010000239.1:0-6465 GCA_965652015.1 uncultured Alphaproteobacteria bacterium | reverse complement strand
CATGCGCGCCGAAATAAAACCCGGTCCAGGTGAAGATCACCACGGCCGGCGCAGGCGCGTACAGAACCGGCGGGGGGCCGTACGGCACTTCGGCTTCAGCGGCTGCTGCGGGCTGTAGCGCCAGCGCCATCAGGCCGACGCTTGCGACACTCAGTTTTTTCATCGCCCAGCCCCACAGCCCCTGCAGAGAACGGCCCTCTGGCCGCAGGACACGAACGGTCGCGTCAGACTGCGGCGAGTCAAGGGCGGTGGCGCCCAGTTGTCGCAAAGCAGGCTCGCTTCAGCATAGGGCCGGCGGAGCTATGGATTTGAAATGATTGTCTCTTTTGCGCTTCGTTGCAGCGGCGCCACGGGACTGAACTTTCCGCCGACAGCTACGCCACGGTGCGATCCACGATGCGCACGATGTCCGCCATGATTCGATTGAGCTCGAAGTCCTTGGGCGTATACACCGCGGCGACGCCGGCTTGCTGGAGCGCCTGCGCGTCTTCCGGCGGGATGATGCCGCCGACCACGACCGGAACGCGATCGAGACCTGCATTCTTCATCCGTCTCACCACGTCCTTCACCAGCGGCACGTGCGAGCCTGAGAGGATCGACAGACCCACCACGTGCGCGCGTTGCTCGCGCGCAATGTCGACGATCTCTGCCGGCGTCAGGCGGATGCCTTCGTAGGTCACATCCATGCCGGCGTCGCGCGCGCGCACCGCGATCTGCTCGGCGCCGTTCGAATGTCCGTCGAGGCCCGGCTTGCCGAGCACGAATTTCAGCCGTCGGCCGAGCTTGCGCGATACCCGCTCGACCTCCGCACGCAAGTCGTCGAGGCCGACGGTTTGGTTGCGCGGCGCGTGCCCCACGCCCGTCGGCGCGCGGTATTCGCCGAAGCTTTCGCGCAACGCGAAGGCCCATTCGCCGGTCGTGACGCCAGCTTTGGCGCAGGTGATCGAGGCCGGCATGATGTTGCGATTTTCCCTTGCCGCGGCGCGCAACTCCTTGAGCGCCGCCGCCACCGCTTTTTGATCGCGTGCGCTGCGCCAGGCCTTGAGCCGCTCGATCTGTTCGGCTTCGGCCTGCGGTGAGACCGTGGTGATAGCGTTGGCCGCACCGGCAAGCGGCGATGGCTCGCTCTCCACGAATCGGTTGACCCCGACCACAGTCTGCTCGCCGCGTTCGATCGCTTCGACGCGCCCCGTATTCGATTCCACGAGCTGCTGCTTCATGTAGCCGTGCTCGACGGCAGCGACCGCGCCGCCGAGCGCCTTGATGTGGGCGAGCTCCTCCTTCGCGTCACGCTTGAGCTGCTCGACCTTTTCGGCGATGGCGGGCGAGCCGTCAAAAATGTCGCCGTATTCGAGCAGGTCCGTCTCATAGGCGAGGATCTGCTGCATGCGGAGCGACCATTGCTGGTCCCACGGGCGCGGCAGACCGAGCGCTTCGTTCCACGCCGGCAATTGCACCGCCCGTGCCCGCGCGCTCTTGGATAGCGTCACCGCCAGCATCTCGATGAGAATGCGAGGGACGTTGTTCTCCGGCTGTTGCTCGGTCAGCCCGAGCGAGTTGACCTGCACGCCGTAGCGGAACAGCCGCTGCTTGGGATCATTGACGCCGTAGCGCTCGGCGGTGATCTCGTCCCAAAGCTCGGCGAAGGCGCGCATCTTGCAGAGCTCGGTGACGAAGCGCAGCCCGGCATTGACGAAGAACGAGATGCGTCCGACCACCTCGCCGAAGGCGCCACGCTCGACGGCGCCGGACGCCCGCACGGTGTCGAGCACGGCGATCGCGGTCGCGAGCGCAAAGGCGAGTTCCTGCACCGGCGTCGCGCCCGCCTCCTGCAGGTGGTAGGAGCACACGTTGATCGGATTCCATTTCGGCATCTCGCGGGTGGTGAACAGGATGACATCCTTGGTGAGCCGCATGGAGGGCGCGGGCGGAAACACGTAGGTGCCGCGCGAGAGATATTCCTTGATGATGTCGTTCTGCGTGGTGCCTTGCAGTTTCTCGCGCGCAACCCCCTGCTCGTCGGCGAGCGCGACATAGAGCGCGAGCAGCCAGGCGGCCGTCGCGTTGATGGTCATCGACGTGTTCATCTCCCCGAGCGGGATGTGCTCGAACAACGTGCGCATGTCGCCGAGATGCGAGATCGGCACGCCGACCTTGCCGACTTCGCCTTTGGCGAGCGGATGGTCGCTGTCGTATCCGGTTTGGGTGGGCAGATCGAAGGCGACGGAGAGACCGGTCTGCCCCTTGGCGAGGTTCTTGCGATAGAGCGCGTTCGAATCGCGCGCGTTGGAGTGCCCGGCATAGGTGCGGAAGATCCAGGGCTTGTCGCGCGCCCGGGTCGCGCCGTGCGATGGCTCGTTCATCGTGCCGCCTCGCGCCTGCGATTGTGCGGCGCAGCATACTCCCGCGGCATTCACAAGGGTAGGCACTTTTGCGCCGCCAACGCGAGCGCAAATTCCTCCGGAATCTGTTTGCAGGCGCCCCGATCGCAACAACCGGGGCGCGCGAGCGCGTCTAAGCTCGCAATTTCAACCTTAGACTTTTTGCGCGTTGCCTGACTGGGCGCAGCGACTGCCGATTATCGTTTGATGAATCCGACGATGACCAAGAGCACGACGGCGCCGATGACCGCGTTGACGATCGAGCCGATAAATCCGGACCCTGGCATGACTCCCAATTGCCTGAGCAGCCAGACGCCGATGAAGGCGCCCACGATGCCGATCACGATGTTCCAGATGAGACCGAAGCCAAAACCTTGCACGATTAGCCCGGCCAGCCAGCCGGCGATCGCGCCGACGATCAGCATGATGATAATGCTGTCTATTCCGATCACGATATCCTCCCCTCACGGCTCGGACACGAGCGTCCCGCCGCCATTTTGCGAAGCAATTTAGGATGCAACTCAAGACCGACTGGGAAGCGTAGCTTAAGTCGGTCGGGCTGTCAGTAAACGCTCAGGCACGTAAGTGGACAAGTGCGCCGCCGAGTGGGCGGGAACGGCGACCCTCGCCGTTGATATTGCGATGCAACATAAAATGCGGCAGACTGCCGCTGTTGGGGCCAACGTGCGGAGACGCCCAATGCCGGCCGTCGCGACGAGCCGTCCGCTAAAGGCAGCGGCGCGCAAAGACCTCTACGAGATCGGCGAAGTTCCTCCGCTCGGGCATGTACCCGCGCAAATGCACGCCTGGGCGATCCGCAAGGAGCGTCACGGCCCGCCCGAGACCTCCATGCAACTCGAAGTGTTGCCGACCTGGCCGATCGGCGAGGACGAAGTGCTGGTCTATGTCATGGCCGGCGGCGTCAACTACAACGGCGTGTGGGCCGGGCTCGGCGTGCCGATCTCCCCGCTCGACGTGCACAAGCATCCGTTTCACATCGCCGGCTCCGACGCGTCGGGAATCGTCTGGGCTTGCGGCTCCAAGGTCCGCCGCTGGAAGGTGGGGGACGAAGTCATCGTCCATTGCAATCAGGACGACGGCGACGACGAGGATTGCAACGGCGGCGACCCGCTGCTGTCGCCCTCCCAGCGCATTTGGGGCTACGAGACGCCGGACGGATCATTCGCGCAATTCTGCCGCGTTCAGTCGCGTCAACTCATGACCAAGCCGGCGCACCTGAGTTGGGAGGAGGCAGCCTGCTATACGCTCACGCTTGCCACCGCCTATCGCATGCTCTTCGGCCATGCGCCGCACACCATGAAGCCGGGTGACCATGTGCTGGTGTGGGGTGCCTCGGGCGGTCTCGGCGTGTTCGGCGTGCAGCTCGCTGCCGCCTCCGGCGCCAACGCCATCGGCATCATCTCGGATGAAAGCAAGCGCGATTACGTGATGCAGCTCGGTGCCAAGGGCGTGATCAACCGCAAGGAGTTTTCCTGCTGGGGACAGATGCCGAAGGTCGGCGCACCGGAATACGACACCTGGGTCAAAGAGGCGCGCAAGTTCGGCAAGGCAATTTGGGACATCACCGGCAAGCGCGATGTCGACATCGTCTTCGAGCATCCGGGCGAGGCGACGTTCCCGGTCTCCTGCCTGATCGTGAAGCGTGGCGGCATGGTGGTCTTCTGCGCCGGGACCTCGGGCTACAATATCACCTTCGACGCGCGCTACGTTTGGATGCGGCAGAAACGCATACAGGGCTCGCATTTCGCGCATCTCAAGCAGGCCTCGGCGGCCAATCAGTTCGTGCTCGACCGCCGCATCGATCCCTGCATGAGCGAAGTCTTTCCCTGGACAAGGATTCCTTACGCGCATGAATTGATGCGAACCAACCGGCACCCGCCAGGCAACATGGCTGTGCTGGTGAATACGCCGCGCACCGGGCTGCGGACCTTGGATGACGTGATCGAGGCGAGCGCGACGTCACAGGCCGCATAGCCGGATTTTGCTGCGCCTGCCATAAGATTGGCACCTTTATTGCTTCGACTAGCGCAGTGCTCGTACGGGGGGCTTGAAAGAGGAGTCCTCACCATGTGCGACTACAGCCTGCACAATGTGAAATCGCGTGCTGCAAGAGTTGGCGACAAGCTGACGACGCGCAACTTTGGTACCGGCACCCGTGGATTTGCCGCCCAGGAAGATGCAACGACCGCGGTATGCGTGCTTCCGGGGACGGAGCTTGCGTTTTCCCAAGAGGTGGCATGCACCGCATCCGGATTCCTCGGTTTGGGCGCGCGCAAGATGGCCTACCGGACCGCGATCTTCCGGCAGGTCAACAAGAACCAACCGCGAGTGCACCATGATGCGCTCGAGTTTCCTGATGGGCAGACTGTTCTCCTGACCGAGCTCGTCGAAGGTCAGGAGGCAACCGTGCTGCAGCTTCCCGCGCAGCCGACGACCGCGGCCGAGGCGGAGGCCCAGGAGCGCGTCGCCTTCGTCGGCTGATATTCACCGCCGCAGGAACGGCAGCGTAAGAGGCGAGGGGCCGCTCCCGGCGGAGCGGCCTTTTATTCCGCTTGCCGAGCGAAACTTGCATGGGCGATTCGACGGGAGCCGCCGTTGGGCGGTCCACGCGCCGACCAAGTTCAGCTTTTGGCGACCGCTGTGGTGGCGTCGGACCGTGGCAGTGCCATCGCGGCATTGAGCGCGGCGCCATAGATGAAGATCGATGCCGTCCAATACAGAAACACCAGCGCCATCATGACTGAGGCGAGGCCTGCATAATAGCTCACGTAGTTGATCGCGAACTCCGCGAGATACCGGCCGAAGGCGATACCCGCGACCAGCCACAAGACCAAGGTGGCGACGATACCCGGCAGGATCTCGAGGACCCGCCGGCGGCCGGCCGGCAGCCACTTGTGTGCGACGAACAGCGCGATGGTGAGGACGACGACCGCGATGGCAAAGCGGAAAAAGTTAAACGTGCCCTCGAGCGGCTCCAGCCACGGCGCGTAGCGCAGGGTGGTGCTGAATATCAGCGGCCCCAGGACGATAAGAAACCCCAGCGCCAACAATCCCACCGCGGCTAATAGCACGTAGGCGATCGATTCGAGCCGCAGCAGAAACCATTGCCGCGTTTCAACTATGCCATAGGCGCGGTTGAGACCGATACGCAGGCTTTCCACTCCGCTCGAGGCAAAGAAAATCGCGAACAAGGCACCGATTGTGAGCGCCCCGGTATGCGTCGTTGTCAGCACGTCATGAATTTCGCGTGCGATCGGTATGGATACCTCCTCCGGCCATGTCGCAAGCATCAGCTTGGCCACCTCGTCGGCGAGATCGTTGGAGCCGAAGAATCCAGCGAGCGAGGTGAGCAGAATGAAGAAGGGAAACATGGCCATTAGCGCGGACAGCGCGATGTGGCTAGCGATCGCCCAGCCGTCGTCGGCGAGGAAACGCCAGTAAGCGTCTACGGCGATGTTGAAGGCTCGTCGCATCGAAGTGCGGTCGTAGGGGGAATGCCGAAGTCCAACTTATCTCCAGCCGCCAATGTCATTCCAAGTGGTCAAAAAGGCAGCCGCGGCGGTGCGAAGGCGCAGCCCCCGGCAAATGGGTATGTGTGAGATTTGCTTTTGTGCAGTGCACGCGTACTCTGAGAAGCCCCGGATGCAGGAGGTCCGCGGAATGGGCGCTGGGTGTTAGCAAGGGAGACGGTCGTGCTGGACAAAGCGCAACGCCGCGACGCCGGGGCCAAGCTCATTGCGCTGGCGCGGCGGGCAACGGACGCTGTCGAGGCGTTGCTCGCCGACGCAACGGCCGCGGTGCGCGGACGCGTCACGGTCGATCATCAGGTGGTCGACGCTCTGCTCGATCGCGAGCAGCGCGCCACGCATGGCCTTGCTTGGCTTGCGACCTACGTCGAATCGGTGCGGCAACTTGCGGCCTATGCCGAGCGGATGCATGCGGGCGGCACATTGGGTGAGATTGAGGAACTGTTGGTACGCCTCGGGATCGGCGAATACCTCGCGCAGATTCAGGGCGGGATCCCCATGAGTCAGGGCGAGATGGTCCGTCCCGCCGATCTCGG
>CBFGVM010000238.1:0-6480 GCA_965652015.1 uncultured Alphaproteobacteria bacterium | reverse complement strand
TGCGCTACATGCACTCCGACATCGACACGCTGGAGCGCATCGAGATCATCCGCGATCTCCGTCTCGGCGCGTTCGACGCGCTGGTCGGCATCAACCTCCTGCGCGAGGGCCTCGACATTCCGGAATGCGCGTTGGTGGCGATCCTCGACGCCGACAAGGAGGGATTCCTGCGCAGCGAGACTTCGCTCATTCAGACCATCGGCCGCGCCGCGCGCAACATCGACGGCCGCGTGATCCTCTATGCCGACACGGTGACCGGCTCGATGGATCGCGCCATCGCCGAGACCAATCGGCGGCGCGAAAAGCAGGAAGCGTTCAACGCGGCAAACGGCATCACGCCGGAGAGCGTGCGCCGCGCCATCGCCGACATCCTGGAGTCGGTCTACGAGCGCGACCACGTGCTGGTCTCGACCGGCGGCGGCCTCGCCGGCATCGGCGACGAGGCGGCGGCCGCCACCATCGGCCACAATTTCGAGGCGGTGATCGCCGATCTCGAGACGCGCATGCGCGCCGCCGCCGCCGATCTCGACTTCGAGGAGGCGGCGCGGCTGCGCGACGAGATCAAGCGCCTGCGCGCGACCGAGCTCGCGGTGATCGACGATCCCACCGCCAAGGCGATCGCTATCTCGCGCAGTTCATCCTCCCCGTTGCGGGGAGGGTCGCGCGGCGAAACCGCGCGGCTTGAGGCGAGGCGCGAGGGCCCCCGCAAACCCACCCTCGACGAAATGGGGCCGGGCCCGGACAAGGAGTCCAAGCCCTACCGCCCGGGCCCGCGCTCGACCACTGGCCGGCCAGGCATGCGCGGCGGCTGGCGGCCGCGGGGGCGCTAGCCCAACTCTCATTCTCCTTGCGCTATTCCTCAATGTAGAATACTCGCTGATCCCATGATCCGTTCGTTCAGGGGTGCAGCGACGGAGCGCCTATTCGCCGATCAGGATGTGCCGCGCTTTCGCGCCATTGAACGTCAGGCCCGACGCAAACTCATGCTTCTTAACGCCGCCGCCACATTGAACGACCTGCGTTCGCCGCCTGGCAATCGGCTTGAAGCGCTCAAGGGTAATCGTATCGGACAACACTCGATCCGCATTAACGATCAATGGCGGATTTGTTTTCGGTGGCGCAATGGTGCGGCGGAAGACGTTGAAATCGTAGACTATCATTGAGGGGTGTCGATCATGCGCAAGTCAAAAAAGCTCAAGCCGATCCCTCCGGGGGAAATTCTCGCCGAGGAATTCATGGCCCCGAACGGCATCAGCCAGAACCGCTTGGCGCGCGACCTCGACGTGAATCCCGCGCGGGTCAACGACATCATTCACGGACGGTCGGCGATCACGGCCGCAATCGCACTGCGCCTCGGAAAATACTTCGGCACCACGCCGGAGTTGTGGATGAACCTGCAGGCCGACTACGACTTGCGCCGGGCCCGCGCTAGAGACTGGCCGAAGATAGAACAGAGAGTCCGCGTGCTCGCTGCGGAGTAAGCGCAATGCCCCGCGTCGTCGGCATCGATCATTTGGTCCTCAGCGTCGGCGACTTCGCGCGCTCGAAGGAGTTCTACGCCAAGCTGCTCGGGTTTCTCGGCTACGCCGACATGGCGGGCTGGAGCAACGGCAAGACGCTGTTCTGGATCGCCGCCGCCGACGCGCAAGGCAAAAAGCGCAAGTACCGCAAAGGCGATATCGGCTTTCACCACTATGCCTTCGAGCTGTCGAGCCGCAAGGACGTGGACGCGCTCGGCGATTTCCTGGCCAAGCACGGCATGAACGTGGTCGATCCGCCCGGCGAATATTACGGCCGTTCGTATTACGCGGTCTATTTCACCGACCCCGACGGCATGAAGCTCGAAGGCATGGTGTACAAGCCGCCGCCGAAAACGCGGCGGGCGAAAAAGAAGAGGTGAGTGCTTTGCCGGAGCGCCGTGCTGGTGCCGCAAAATTTCCTGTTGACTCGTGTAACGAGAATCTTCGAGAAGCCGATATTCACCAAAACTGCGCCGGCCGGGACGCACGGGACTCCGCTGCGGGCCTATTCGTTCGCGGACACGCGAGCGCCGCCGCGCCGGGGGGGGGCGAGTGGGCACAACCTGCAGCTGCAGAAGACAGTCCCCGGGCCACTTTTTCATTGTTTCCGATTGATACTATCAATGACTTTTGCAACTCCGGCGTGTTGACCGCATTTGCCGGTGGCCGCCGGTGCGAGCTCTCCAAGCCTCCGCATCGGGTCGGAGCTAGCCGCCCCTTGCATCGCACCGTGCGCGGCAGTTGAATCGATCCACTGCTCGTGCGCGGGCAAACCGACAAGGGAGGAACGCCATGGCCAAGGGTCAAATGCGCAGCACCAAGGAAAAGAAGAAGCCAAAGGCCGAGCACAACAAGAAGAAGAAGGGGGGCCCCACCCTCTCGCCGTTCGCTCTGGCGCGGGAACCAATGCAGCCCGGGCAGAACCCGTTCGGCAAAAAGAGCTAGCCGCGCGAGGACCGGGCCGCACTACTCCGCGGCGATCATTCTGCCCGCGGCAGAATGGTGCGAATAAGTCTTCCATGTCGGGCGATAACCATCCTCGGCTTGATCGCCCCACGTCGTCCAGCCTTTGCGCGTACCGCGCGCGAACAGCTCGAGATAGGGCGCCGGGCTGCATGCCTCGATAATTTCGTACTGCTCGTCCGGCTTGCGCGAGTGCTCGCGCTTGCGCGTCGCCAACAAATTCACCTGCCGTCGTCCCGCTGCCAGCGTGCGGGCGTTCTTCCCGCGCACGCCGAACAGGATGAGCTCGGTCACGTTGCGGAAGTAGAAGCCTACGCCGCGCCCGTCCGATCCTCCATCCTTGCGCACCTTGTGCCAAACGATGTTGGACTTGTACCTGAACCCCCACGCCTGCATGACCGCGAGGCCCTCCGGCAACAGCGCATTCGGGCACCAGAGATAGAGGTGCGCCGGCGATGCTGCGAGCTGCTCGACCGGCAACGCCATGATCTGGTCGAGCCGCATCGTGCCGTAACGCGACAGCCGCCTATGCTCGGGTGCGACTTTCCCGGTCTTGTTGATGAACTGCCACGGCGGATCGGCGAGGATTGTCGCGAACCGCCGTTTGCCGACGAAGGCGAGCAAGTCGTGTTCAATGGGGTGCATAAGGTGACCGCAGTCCGGTAGACATCTGGCAAGGAGCATTATTGGCCGATTCGCCCGGTAGTCTATCGTCTCGCTTCATCCCGACCCGCCATCTCTACTGAAGAGTCCCACTCCCCCCGCTCGTCCGTCAAAAATCCCAGCGGCTGCGCCTGCGTATCGTCGAACACCGCCGCGCTGAGCGGCCCGCCCATCACCGCGGCGGTGTCGAGGTTGAGCCGGCGGCGGCGCAGATCGGGGGTGCCCGTCCGCAGCGGGGTGTGGCCGTGCACGATGAAGCGGCCGCAATCGATCTCGTCGCAATCGCTCAGGAACGGCTCGCGCATCCACAGCATCACCTCGGGCTCCTGCTCGGCGAGGGGCACGGCCAAGTCGATGCCGGCGTGTACGAAGAAGCGCAGCCCGTCGTCGTGACAGAACGGCAATGCGGAGAGCCAAGCGAGATGCTCCGGTGAGATCGGACCCCCATAATTGCGCAACGTGCTGGCGCCGTTGTTCGCCAGCCACAGCGGCACGGCGCGGTCGCTGGCATGCGCATCGATCGCCATCTGCTCGTGGTTGCCGCGCAGACATACGATCGTGCCGGGCCGCGCCGCCTGCCGTCGGATCAACAGTTCGACCACGTCGCGGCTCTGCGGCCCGCGATCGATATAGTCGCCGAGAAAGACGTAGCGCGTCGGCCGCTTGCCGGCATAGCCCTCGCAGGCCGCGAGCAGGCGCTGCAGCTTGTCGAGGCAGCCATGAACGTCGCCGACCGCGAAGGTCAGCGGCGAGGTGGCGTCAGCGGACATGCCTCACCTCCCAACGCGGGCGGCCTCCTGCAGCAGAGCATCACCGGCATGTTACAACCGCCGCACGCGGTTTCGAAATATTCTGCATTCCCCAAAGCCAGGGCGCCACACTGGGCGCCGGAAGCTAGGCACGACAATAGAAGGGGGAAACACCATGACAATCCGCAGCCACGTTGCCGTTATCTTCGCCGCCGCGGCAGCGCTCGCCGTCGCCGGACCCGTGGGCGCCGGCGGCGACAAGGTCGCCTATCCGGAGAACCACGAGGCGGCCGTGTTGTTCACCACGGTCGACCGCCCCGACAACAAGCAGTTCCGTGAGTTCTACACCAGCGCCGCCGCGCTCGAGGCCGCCAAGAAGGGCGAGCCGCTGCCGAGCGGCACCGTGATCACCATGCGCCAATACGCCGCCAAGCTCGATGCCCAGGGCAACCCGGAGAAGGCCGCCGACGGCCGCTTCATCAAGGGCAATCTCCTCGGCTACGCGGTGATGGAGAAGCGCACGGGCTGGGGCAGCGAGTATCCGGATAACGTGCGCAACGGCGAGTGGGAGTATCAATCCTTCAAGCCGGACAAGACGGTGAACACGGCGGCCAATCTCGGCGCGTGCTTCAACTGTCACAAGCCGCTCGACAAGCAGGATTTCGTTTTCCTCTACGACAAGATGAAAGCGGCAGCGAAATAGGAGCGCGGCAGGAGCGGCTAAATCCCGCTCCCCTCAAGAAAGCCGTATTGTCCGCATACAAGATGCCGGTCAACCGCGTTTACCTATGCGGCAGGACCGGGCAAAAGCCACGGCGCGGATTCCATTCGGCCGTGAAGCGGTCACATTCTCGTGCGGAAATTAGCGTGCGGAAATTAGGTAGTGGAGTTCTGCCCGCAGGGGCGCTGAACGGGGGTACCAATCATGAGCTTTCTCAAGACGCGTGAGTCCGCCGAAATCGACACGTCGGTGGATACGGAAGTGGAAGGGGAGATCCGCGAATTCGTCCGCCGTGACGTCGTAGGCCTGCGGCGCCAACCGGAGAGCGACAGCGACCTCGTCGCCAACAACATCAACCAGCTGCTGCAGCGCGTGGCAGGGACATCCGTGCAAGAGATCGACAAGCTCATCACCGAGCTGCAGACGTTGCGCGATACGCTGCAAAGCGAGGCCGCGCGCGTGCAACGCGAGATCGTCGAATACGCGACCTTGAGCCAGGCGGCCCTGCAATCGACGAAGATCATCGCCGAAAGCCTGACGCATTGGAAAAAGGTACCCGACGCGCCAAGCCTTCGCGACTGAGGTCGCGCGTACTCACCACTTGGCATACCGCGCGCCGGCTCAGCCCGGCGCGCGATTTTTTTGCCGCGGCTCGCAAATCGAAAAAGGCCCCGCCGGGGCTGCCGGCGAGGCCAAGTCGAGGGAGGAAACGCCCAAGAGGGCAGTGGTAGTAGCGCCTACCACCGTCGCCACGATAGCCGCGGATGTGCCAGGCCCAGCGTGAAGCAGCTCACAGTCCGGAAGCGATCTCCAACGGACCGCCCATTGATCGCCGCTCATGCTCTGCGGTCGTCCCGGCCGAGCGCAGCGAGAGCCGGGACCCATACCCACAGGCCGGTGATCACGGGCCCCCGCTTTGCAAGAGAAGTGATGGCGCGACAAGCATGTCGCCATGCTCAGCGGGCCGCAGCAGGAGACCTGCCCGAGGAACAGCCGCCGGTCAGACCTTGACCTTCTCGTCCTCGACGACGCGCTGGACCGCGGGACGCTTGAGCATGCGATCCTTGAACGCCGTGTAGTTCTTGAGCTCTCCCATCGGCAGCTCGCGGCGCACGCCCCAGGTGTAGAACACGAACCCATAGGGATCGAGCACGGAGTATTTGTCGGCGAGCCATTCGCGTCCCGCCAGTCTGCCGTCGATCTGCTTCAAGTAACCGTGGAAGGTTTTAAGTCCTGTTTCCTTGAGCGTGGGAAACGCGGACGGATCCGCCGCGTAGCGCTCGGGCCGGCCGACATGGGCGTGTGCGGGATGCACGCTCGCCGCAAAGAAGCCGATCAGCGACAGCGCCTTGGCCTCCATCGTCGGATCGGTCGGCCACAACCCGAATCGCTTGCCGAGATAGGGCAGAATCGCCGTGTTCTCCGCCAGCGCTTCGCCGTTGTCGAGCTTCAGCGCGGGCACGCGTCCCTGCGGGTTGATCTTGAGGTAGGCCTCCGTGCGCTGCTCGCCGCCGGCGAGATCGACCTTCTGCGGCTGATATTTCTCGCCGCTCTCTTCCAGCACGATGTGCGCAGCCATCGAGCACGCCCCGGGGGCGTAGTACAACGTCAACATCGGAAAACCTCCCTTGGTCCCGTACCATCGTTAGAAGTGCGGCGATGATAGGCTGCCGCGTTGCTCGAAACCAGTGCGGTCGGCGCACTCGGCGCCGCGCAACGGCTCGCTCGATGCGAGGCGTACTGCGTTTTGAGGGAGGCTACGGTAGCAGCTTGTAGCGCGGGATCATTGCCACCACGAGGCGGCTCGCAGGATTGACCACCACGATGCGGTCGTCGAACTTCACGAACTTATGGCCGTGCACCA
>CBFGVM010000237.1:0-6500 GCA_965652015.1 uncultured Alphaproteobacteria bacterium | reverse complement strand
GTCACGCGGTCGCCGTGGCTCATCCACACGGGATAGCGTTCGCCCTTGCGCCAGACGCCTTCGAACAACGGTGAATCCTCGGTCACCGTGACCTCGGCGCGGCCGAACTCGCGATGGTGCCCGCCTTCGACTTTGCCACCGAGTTGCTGCGCCATCGCCTGCTCGCCGTAGCAGATGCCGAGGATCGGCACGCCCGCCGCATAGATCGCCACCGGAGCGAGCGGCGCATCGCGCTCGAGCACCGAGGCCGGGCCGCCGGACAGGATCACGCCCTTGGGCCGCATCGCCCTGAAGGCCTCGTCCGCCCTCTGAAACGGCACGATTTCGCAGTAGACTTTCTCTTCGCGCACCCGTCGCGCGATGAGTTGGGTAACCTGCGAGCCGAAATCGACGATCAGAATCTTGTCGTGCTCGGCGAGCCGCTCGGCGCCAGCGCCGGACGTGGGGGAGGAATCGAGGAGCGTCATTTCGACCCTATGTGCGGCGCGCGGCCTCACCGGTCAAGGGCGGTGGTTCAGCGCTCCTGTGAAACAAAGAGCAGAGAGCCGTGGAAGGCGGAGGGCAAGACTCCCTATCCAAAGACCGCAGGCTTTAGCGCCGCCGCACCAGCACGGAAACATAGAACCCGTCCGTGTCGGTACGACGCGGCGTCATCAACAATCCTTCCTCGGACATGAGCGCGACTCGACGGAAGACATGCCCGCGCTCCTCAAGCGCGCTGGAAACCTCAGTCGGCGGCACCAGCGCAAAGTCCCCGTGCCGCCCAAGAAACGCGCGCACCTGATCGCCGTTCTCCTCCGCCAGCAGCGAGCAGGTGATATAGGCGATGCGTCCGCCTGGCTTCACCAGCGCCGCCGCGCGGTCGAGCACCTCGGCTTGTTCCTCGAGCCGCACTTCGAGCGCCCCGGGCCGCACCCGCCACTTCGCGTCGGGATTGCGGCGCCAAGTACCGATGCCGGTGCAGGGGGCGTCGATGAGCACGAGATCGGCGCGGTTTTGCAAATCGGCGAGCAAATTTTCCTGCGCGCGTGGCGTTCTGACCTGCACGTTATGGACGCCGGCGCGCTCGAGCCGCTCGTGAATCGGGGCAAGCCGCCGCTTGTCCGAATCCGTCGCGTAGAGTTGTCCGCGATTTTCCATCATGGCGGCGAGCGCGAGCGTCTTGCCCCCGGCGCCGGCGCAGATGTCGATCACCTGCTGGCCGGGCTTGGGGCCGGAGAGCAGGGCGGCAAGTTGCGAGCCTTCGTCCTGCACCTCCACCACACCTTTGATGAAGGCCGGCTCGGCATGGATCGCAGGGCTCTTGGCATCGGCGTCGAGCGCAAGGCGCAGCCCGAGCGGCGACCAGCTCGTGGGCACGGGATTGAGATGGGCAAGTGCAGCGCAGGCCGTCTCCCGCTCCGCTTTGAGCCCGTTGACCCGCAGATCAAGGGGCGCGCGGCTGGCCAGCGCCGCGCCCTCGGCGCTGCGCTCCTCGCCGAACACACGCGCGAGATGGGGATCGAGCCATTGCGGATAATCGCCCGCGACCCAGGGCGGAGCGGCGGCGAGATCAGCCGCGCCGAGGCGTGCGCGCTCATCCACGCTCAGCGGAGCCGGCGCGAAGCGGCCACCGTCGGCACGCGCGGCAATCGCATCGCAGTCGAGCTTGCGCTCGAGCCGCAACATCCCGAGAACCACCGCGCGCGGGCGTTGGTCGCCCATGATGTGGGCGCTCGAGGCCCGCCGCCGCAGCGAGTCGTAAACAAGTCCGGCGATCGCGGCACGGTCGGCCGAACCGGCGAAGCGGTGCACAAGCCCCCAATCCTTGAGCGCATCGCCTGCCGGGCGTCGCCGCGTTTCGATGTCGGCGATGACCTCGATGGCCGCGGAAAGGCGAGCGCCGGGCGTCATCAGATCCCGAGCAGGATGCGGATCATGAAGATCACCCACATGGCCATGAGAACGAGCGCACCCACGCCGAAAACGGGGCCTCGCCGGTTGACGTCGTTGTCGGTGATGTGGATGTAGGCGTGAATCAGACGCAACGCGACGAATATCCATGCCATCACGACGAACAGAAGATCGGCATGGCGCGTAATCCAAGCGAGGATCGTCAACACATAAAAGAGAACGGGGACCTCAAATTGATTCTGGTATGCATTGCCGATCTGGGCGACCCGCGGCGGCCAGTTCGGCTCGCGCAACGCGACGTCCTGCGGCTTGACCGCGCCGGTCTTGAGCAAATTGCTGCGCAGATAGCCCGTCCAGAAAACCAACACGAAGGTGAGCGCGACCTCTACGAACAGCGGTAGCAGGACGGCCTGGATCGACATGGGACGAAGTTCCTTGGGAAGCGTGCGCCTACCTTGGCGAGCCGCGGCGGCGAAAGCAACCGCCAGAGGCTCAAACGTTCACAGCCGCACGCCCATTGCGGTATCGCCGTCGGCAATCGCGTCCGTGAGCCAGACGCCGCCTAAAAACGGCAAATCGCGATAGCTCCGCATCCCGGCGTCACGGAAGTGCAGACTTGAGTGATCAGCGTGCCGCGTCGACGAACGCGTTCTGAAACGTCCGCAGAATCCTGCGTGAAGGAATTAGGGCCTCGAGGGATAATTCGGGCTTTCACGCGTGATGGTAACGTCGTGCACGTGGCTCTCACGCATGCCCGCGGCCGAGACGCGCACGAATTCGGCCTTCTCGTGCAGCTCCTTCAAGTTCTTCGCGCCCACGTAGCCCATGGCCGCGCGCAAGCCGCCGCTCAATTGATGGAGAACGGTCGCCACCGCGCCCTTGTACGGCACTTGGCCTTCGACGCCCTCGGGCACGAGCTTGAGGGTATCCTTGATGTCCTGCTGGAAATAGCGGTCGGCAGAGCCGCGCGCCATGGCGCCGACCGATCCCATGCCGCGGTAGGTCTTGTACGAGCGGCCCTGATAGAGAAAGACCTCGCCGGGCGTCTCGTCAGTGCCGGCCAGCAGTGAACCCACCATGGCGCAGTCGGCGCCGGCGGCGAGTGCCTTCGCGAGATCGCCGGAATATTTGATGCCGCCGTCGGCGATCACCGGGGTGCCGGTCCTGCGCGCGACCTCGACTGCGTCCATGATCGCGGTGAGCTGCGGCACGCCGACGCCGGCGACGATGCGGGTGGTGCAGATCGAGCCCGGGCCGATGCCAACCTTGATCGCGTCCGCGCCGGAGTCGATGAGCGCCTTGGCACCTTCACTGGTGGCGACGTTGCCGGCAACCACCTGCACCGCATTCGAGTGCCGCTTGATGCGGGTAACAGCCTCGAGCACCGCGCGCGAATGGCCGTGGGCGGTATCCACGACCACGAGATCGACGCCCGCTGCGATCAGCCGGGAGGTGCGCTCGAAACCCTTGTCGCCGACACTGGTCGCGGCGGCGACCCGCAGTCGCCCTTGCTCGTCCTTGCAGGCGTGCGGATTGGCCACCGCCTTCTCGATGTCCTTGACCGTGATCAACCCGACGCAGCGATACTGGTCGTCCACTACGAGCAGCTTTTCGATGCGGTGCTGATGGAGGAGCCGCTTGGCGTCGGCCTGCCCAACGCCCTCGCGCACGGTAATGAGCCGTTCCTTGGTCATCAGCTCCGCGATCTTCTGGCGCGGATCGGTCGCGAAGCGCACATCGCGGTTGGTGAGAATCCCGACGAGCTTGCCGGCGCGACCGTTGCCGCCGCCCTCCACCACCGGGATGCCGGAAATGCGGTGGTCCTGCATCAAGGCCAGCGCGTCCGCGAGCGTGGCGCCAGGATCGATGGTCACCGGGTTGACCACCATGCCGGACTCGAACTTCTTGACCTGCCGGACCTGCGCCGCCTGCTCGTCCGGCTCGAGGTTGCGGTGAATGACGCCCAGCCCGCCGGCCTGCGCCATGGCGATCGCCATCTTGGCCTCGGTCACGGTGTCCATGGCCGAGGCGACGATCGGAGTATTCAGCGGAATGTCGCGGGTGATTCGGGAGCGGATGTCGGCGTCGGACGGCAGCAGTTCCGACAATCCGGGCTTCAGAAGGACGTCATCGAAGGTGAGCGCTTCGCGCAGCGTTCCGTTGGATTTTTGCTCCATCGCCAACTCCAGAGGCCCGCCACGCGGGCTTGCTCGACCGCACCATCGCAATGGGATGATGCCTCAGGCGCCGAACCGGCTCGCACGCGGTGCGACGGCTGCTTTGGGTTGGCGCCGGTCGATAGCACGGCTTGGCCGCAAATCCTAGCAATTTGGCGGCAATTCACCGAAAGCACCGGGTCTTGCCGCCATCGCTTCATCGCCGCGGCCTTCCTCGGCCCCGAATCAGGGCCGCCAACCCGGCGGTGGCCCGTGCCGTTCGATAGCGTCCACCACCTCACGATGCTTGCGGTCCTCGCGTTTCATATGGACCGCAATGACGGCATGCAGCGACGGAACCAGGAACGCGACAGGAAAGATGAACCCGAGCAGGATGCAGGGCACGATCAGGATGAGATTGAAGATCGCGGCGAACGGCTGGCCGTTCAGCAGAAGGCCGAGCGGCGGCAGCAAAATCGCAAGCAGGTAGATCATCGCCAAACTCCTGAGCCGAGCGCCAGATTTATGTGGGGTCGCGCCCACCTCGGCACAATGGGCGCTGGTCCGAGGCCGCACCGATTCTGTAACGTGCCGGCATGCCCGACCTTTCCAACCATACCCCGACGCCTGCCCGCTCGCCTCGCGCGAACGCGCCGATGCCGCGGCGCTAATCCATGCTGGCAAAACGCATGGTGCCGCTGATCGTGGCGGTCGCCCTGTTCATGGAGAACATGGATTCGACCGTGATCGCCACCTCGCTGCCGGCGATCGCCGCCGACATCGGCACGAGCCCATTGACGCTCAAGCTTGCGGTCACGTCCTACCTGCTGTCGCTTGCGGTCGTCATTCCGGTCAGCGGCTGGACCGCCGATCGTTTCGGCGCGCGCACCGTTTTTCGCGGGGCGATCGCGGTATTCATGCTCGGCTCGATCGGCTGTGCGCTCTCGGGTTCGCTCTATCAGTTCGTGATAGCCCGCATCGTCCAGGGTGTTGGCGGGGCAATGATGACACCCGTGGCGCGCCTCATTCTCGTGCGTAGCGTCGACCGACGCGAGTTGATCAATGCCATGGTCTGGGTCACCCTGCCGGCGCTGATTGGGCCGCTCATCGGCCCGGCGCTCGGCGGCTTCATTACCACCTATATTTCCTGGCACTGGATTTTCCTGATCAACATCCCGATCGGGCTTGCGGGCATCGTCTTGGCGACGCTCTTCATCGAGGATGTGCGGGCGGAGAGCCCCGATCCGTTCGATCCGGTCGGCGCGGTGCTCGCCGGCCTGGGCATCGGCGGACTCGCGTTCGGCGGCTCCTTGCTCGGGCTCAATTTCCTTCCGACCCCGGCGGTCATTGCCTTGATCCTGCTCGGTGCGGCTGCGGCCTATGCCTACGTCCTGCATGCGCGACGCAGCCCCGCCCCGGTGCTCGACCTTTCCTTGCTCGCCATTCCGACCATGCGCGCCGCCGTGGTCGGCGGCTTCATCTATCGCTCCGGCATCGGAGCGATGCCGTTCCTGCTTCCGCTCCTGCTCCAACTCGGCTTCGGTCTCACCGCGTTCCAATCGGGCCTGGTCACGCTGTCGAACGTCGTCGGCGCCATGGGCATGAAGACCGTGATTCCGATCATTCTCCGGCGTTACGGATTCCGCCGCGTGCTGGTGGTGAATGCGCTGATCAGCGCGGCGCTGGTTGCGGCCTGCGCGACCTTCACGCCGGGCGTACCATTCGCGTGGATCGTCGGCGTGCTGATCATTGGCGGCTTCTTTCGCTCGCTCGAATTCACCAGCCTCAACACCATCGCCTATGCCGACGTCGACAACCGCCGCATGAGCCGCGCCACCTCGCTGGTCGCGGTCAGCCAGCAGGTATCGATCTCGATAGGGGTTGCCATCGGCGCGCTGGCGGTCGACCTGACCTTGTGGGCGCGCGGGCGCGATACGATCACGGCCGCCGACTTTCAGCCCGCCTACATCGCCATTGCCGTGATCGCGGGCTGTGCCTGTTTCGTTTTCGCACGGATGCCGGTCGATGCCGGCGCCGAACTGGCGCGCCGCAGCACGGCGCCGGCGGCCGGCTCGACCGAAGCCGCCGATCAGCGAATGGGATGAACGACCGTCGCTGTCGGCTCGGCCTCATGCTGAGGAGGATCGCAGCGCGAAACGAGCACAGATTTTCCATAGACTCGCTTGCGCTGCGATGCGTCGAAGCATGAGGACGGATCGAGTCTCGCATACCTGTTTTTCCTGCAAACAACAGGGCGAAAAACAGGGGACGCCCCCGAGAGCCGCGTGCGTTCCACCGCATCCGACACACGGTTTCCTGTTTTTACGTCTGTTGTTTACAGGGCCGCAGAGCCGCGCCCGGCGCGCGGGCTCATGTCGCGGCCAGCCCTGCCGGCCGGCGGTGCTCGAACTCCGCGAGCGAGCGCGCGAACATGTAGCGGTCGATCACCCT
>CBFGVM010000236.1:0-6504 GCA_965652015.1 uncultured Alphaproteobacteria bacterium | reverse complement strand
ACTTCATGCCCTCGTGGCCCATGGCGATGCCGTCGGTGACGGTGATGGTGCAGAATTCGCGCGGCGTCCCTCCGCCGGCGGCAACGCCCTTCTTCACCGCCTGGGCTTGGCGCATCAGCGAGATGTTACAGGGGGCGGCTTCGTTCCAGCAGGTCGCCACCCCGACGAACGGCTGATGGATCTGCTCGCGCGTGAGCCCCATCGCGTAATAGTACGAACGCTGCGGCGCACGCGCGGGACCCTCGGTCACGTGCCGGCTGGGCAACTTGGCTTTCAGGTTTATTTTTGCGTCCATGACCTTGCCCGGCTTCACCCGGGCGCGCACGCGCAACCCGGACACGCTCACATCTCAAGATCCGGTATGGCCAAATCGCGGCGTGGCCGAACCGGATTCCCATTCGCAAGTCAATGTTTTAGCCGTGTTGCACAGGCGCAACAGGATTAACCATTGGTTAACGCCGAATGTCACACCTTGGCCACAACGGCGTCGCGCTTTCGCAAGAAACGCTCTCGCAAAAGCCAAGTTCACGGCAGCCGAAACCGCGGATCGAAGCCGATCTCGGCGCGCGCTTTGGCGATCGAGACCACGCCATCCTCATCCGCGATGTTGTAGATGCCGGCGCCGCGCGTCAGCGCGAGCAGCGCAGCATGCGCGGCAGCATCGACGTGCAGCCCCGGTTTGCGCGTCGGCGCATCCTGCCAACTGCCCGGTCCATAGAAGAAGCCATAGCGCAGGATGACGGCATCGAGACCGGACGCGAGCACTTGTTGCTCCATACCGGCGGCGCCTTTGATCGTGACCGCCCGCGTCGGATCGGACAGATCGAGCGGATCGGTCTCGGGATGCGGCTCGCCGCCTCGCCCATAGCCAAACGCGATGCTCTGCACGATGAGGCGCGGCGCCCCGCACGCCTGCGCCGAGGCAATGAGGTTGCGCGTGCCTTCGGTGCGGATGCGGGCATTCTTTGCATAGGACGCGACGACGCGCGCCTCATCGAATTCGCGCGGCAGATCCGTGAGCTGATGGATGACGACTTCGGGCTTGGCAGCGCACACTGCCGCGGCGACCGCTGGCGCGTCGAAGACGTCGAGCACGACGGGGACCACCCCGGCCCGCTCGAGCTCTTTCGTCTTCTCGGCCGAGCGCGTGGTGCCGGTGACCTGGTGCCCGGCGCCCAGGAGGAGCGGCGCCAGCCGCCGACCGATGACGCCGGCGGCGCCCGCGAGAAATACTCTCATCAGCGCATATCACTCCCTGTCGTCCCGCGAGAGGCGACGCTCGCGGGGAGCCCGTTGCGGGGACCCATAATCACCGACTCTCGAATATGGGTGCCCGCCTTCGCCCGGACAACAATTTGATGCGGAGCCAATCAATCGGCGTCCCTGGCATTACTCTATGCTAGCCGGCCGCGCCGTTTCCGGTCGAGACGTGTCGATGCCAAGGCCCCGCCTGCTCCGCCGAAATTTCTTCGCCCGCAGCGTCCACGTCGTTGCCCCCGACCTCATCGGCGCAACGCTGCTGTTCAAGGGCAACGGCGGCGTCATCGTCGAGGTCGAGGCCTATCACCACACCGATCCGGCGGCGCATTCCTTCGGCGGCCCGACCGAGCGCAACACGGTGATGTTCGGCCCGCCGGGCCATGCCTATGTCTATCGCTCCTACGGCATCCACTGGTGCCTCAATTTCGTGTGCGAGGCGGAGGGCAGCGCGAGCGCGGTATTGATCCGCGCGCTCGCGCCGACCCATGGCTTGGCCGCGATGCGCCGGCGCCGCGGCGTCGCCGATGAGCGGCTGTTGTGCTCGGGTCCGGGGCGACTCTGCCAAGCGCTCGGCATCACCGACGCCCAATACGGCCTTGCGCTGGATCAGCCGCCGTTTGCGATTTTTGCGCGCACGCAAGACGTCGACGTCGCCGTCGGCCCACGCATCGGGCTTACCAAGGCGGTGGATCAGCCGTGGCGCTATGGTCTGCGAGGCTCGCGCTTTCTCAGCAAGCCGCTCAAGACGTAATGAAGAGCGGCAGCTCGGGCTGCTCCCTCCCCCGCTTGCAACCGAACTCGGGTTTACCCGAGTTCGGTCACTATTAAGCGGCCGAAGTCGGAAACATCCGACTTCGGCTGGAGGGTTGGGTGGGGGTGGCTGGAAACGTTCTAGCGTAGAGCGCGCCCCCTCCCTGATCGCCGTCATTCCACGCCCGGCGCAAAGAGTTCGTCTGCGCTGACCACCCGCGGCGAGAGTCCCTGCTCGTGGACGTAGCGGCCGATCGCCTCGAAAGTGGGGCGGTTGGGCTTAAGACCATAGGCCCAGAAGTCCGCGCCAAATACGCGCCGTGCCTCTTCGACGTGATCGATCAGCCACGGCAACGCGACGCGCAGCGCATCGGTGTCGTAAAGGCCGCCCACCGCGAGGTCGCGAGCCTCCACGAATGCCCGGTAGATGCTGCGCGCCGCCCACGGGTGCGCTCGGTAGACGTCCTCGCGCAACACCACGGTATGCATGATCGGCAGGATGCGCGTGCGGCGATAATAGTCCTGTTCGATCTCCTTATAATTCGGAAACAGCCGCGCGATGGTCGGCGAGCCTTCGAGAAACAGCTTCGGGATGTAGAGCGACAACAGCGCGTCGAGTTCCCCCGCCGCGAACATCTGCTCGAGCGTCTGCGCGCCTGAGAGAAAGTCGAGCCTGATGTCCTTCGGAAGATCGAGCGGGATCAGGGGCGGCTCGACGAACGTGTTGAGCCCGCCCATGAACCAGTGCATGTCCTGCGGATAGACGCCGTAATCGTGCTGCAGCATGCCGCGCATGAAGACGAGGCCGGTCGAGCTCCATTGCGACGTGCCGACGCGTTTGCCCTTCAAATCCTGCGGCGTGGCGATGCCCGCACCGGCGCGCACGTAAATGCAGGAATGCCGGAACATCTTGGAGAGCGCGACCGGCACGGCCACGAACGGACATTGGCCGCGGCCTTTGAGCGCCGTATAGGAGGCAAGTGAGAGTTCGGAGACATCGAACTCCTTCTTGTCCAGCATGCGCTGAAATGCGTGGCGCGGGCGCAGCACCTCGATGTCGAGGTCGATGCCCTCGGGCTTCACGCGTCCGTCGATCAGCGGCCGCGTGCGGTCGTAGTCCCAGCAGGCGAGCGTGAGCTTGAGATCAGCCATCAGGATGTTCCCTCGAGTGGCAACCGACCCAGGCCCGAGCGCCATTTGAGATCGAGCAGCAGGCCGGACGGCAAGGTCGCGAGCAAGGGCGCGGTCGGGACGCCGGCGGCATCGAGCAGATCGGCGATCCAATGATTGCAGACGTGAAACAGATGAAACGTGCCGCTGGCGCGAAAGAACAGGCTCATCCCATAGAGTCCGCGGCCGAGTTCCTCCGGCACGAAGCGGCCTGGGCCGCGGGCGAAGGTGGCGTCAAGCATGTGCGCCAGGCGCGCAAAGCCCGCGCCGCTGAGATCCACCCGCACGACATCGGAATTGGCGAACATCGCGCGCGGATCGCCGTTGACGCCGACGACGTGCAGGACCGAAGGATTGCCCGGCCGAAACAGCGCGCGCATTGCCAGTGCCATGGTCAGTGACTGCGCCGTCGGGACCGCGCGGTAGAAGCCCTCGTCGCCCCAGCCGATTTCGAGCCGGTCGAAGTCCGCAAAGCGCGTCGCGATATACCCGAGCGCGCTCAGCCCGTGCCGGCTCGCCTGGTCCACCAGTGCGGCGCGGGGAACGACGATCCCGGCATGATAGCCGTGGCTGACGACAAAGACATCGGTCGTCGGCGCATCTGGCCCGGGCGGCCATAGGTTTCGGTCGCCCCAGCGAGCGGTAGCAATCGTAGCGACCACGAACAGTAAAGCCGCGATCGCAAGGCTTATGCCGACGCGGCTCGCCGCACTCCGCACGAGCGTCAACTTGGAATTGGGCATTGCGACCTATGAGGTTGCCGCGCTCCGCGATCCGCGGAACCGGATGAATGGAGACAGGAACAAGAGCGGCAGCGCATTGATCGCCATCGGCAGGAAGGCGAAGCCAGGAGTACCACCGAGATCCCATGCCGCACCGCTGACCACGGACACCAGTAGAGCTTGGGTGTAGCTGATCGCGAACACCGCCGCCGACATGCGGCCGATGTCGGCGGGCGCGCTCAACAACGGCGGCAAGGTGAGGGCGAGGGTGAACACGACGGCGCCGACGAACCCGAGCACGCCGGCCCAGGCGACGGTCCACAAGCTCGCCGTCATGACCATCCCCGCCAGGCACAGCAGGAACCCGACGCCGCACGCGACGAATGGCCAGGCTCGCCGCACGAACCTGTCCGCGGTCGCAAGCAGAATAAACGACGCGGGAAGTTGGCCGAAATTGAGCGCGGTGAGCGCGGCGCTGATCAAGTCGGCCCGCCCCGCCTCGGTGAGATGGCCGGGCAGGAAGGTATTGCTGGCGAAATAGACGCCGTTGACGCTGCCGAGCAGGATACCGATTTGCCACGTCAACGGATTGCGCCAGTCGGGCCACCAGACGGCCGCCGGCGCACTCGGCGCCGGCGGCTTGCGCGCCGGCGCCAGTGCGAGCGTCAAGATCGCGATCAGCACCAGCGGCAGACCCCAGACCGCGAGCGACCAGCGCCAGGAGTTATCGACGAGCGGCAGCACGAGCGGGATCGTCAGCATCACCGGCAGCGTTTCGCCCACGAGCAACCCATTCGTATAGAGCGCAGTGCCGAGGCTCACGTGTCGCGGCAGCCATTGGTGAACGAGCGGCGGGAGCGCCGGTTGCATGATGGCGATGCCCGCGCTCATCACGACGGTGGCGGCATAGAGCGCCAACACATCGAGCAAGGCGCCACGCAGTCCGGAGGCGAGGCCCGCGACGATCAACCCGATGACCAACGTCGGCAAGGCGCCCAGGCGCGCGATGAAGAGCGATCCGGGCAGCGCCGCGATGGCGAACAGGATCATGGGCAGGCCGGAAAGAAGGCCGACCTCCGTTCCGGACAGGCGCAGATCGGACTGAATGGCCGCAATGACCGGCGGCACCGCCAGGATGCTCAGCCGCAGAGCCACCCCGGCGAGCCAGAGCAGGCTGCCGGCAATCCAGACTTCCCGCATGGCACTCCCGGCAGCGTGCGTTTCTTTTCTCTCGTTCCCCAGTCGGTCATGCGCGGGCTTGACCCGCGCATCCATCTTCTGAGCAAACAGTTTTTACAAAGCGGGATGGATTGCCGGGTCAAGCCCGGCAATGACGACCTTTACTACGTTGCGCCTTTGAGGCGCGCGAGCGCTTCGTCGAGCTTGAGCCGGCGGGCCTCCGCCTCATCGCGCTTCTCGCGCTCGCCTTCGACGACGTCCTCGGGCGCGCGCGCGATGAAGTCGGCATTGGCGAGCTTGGCATCGATGCGCGCAATGTCGGATTTGACGCGCGCCATTTCCTTATCGAGGCGTGCCTTCTCGGCGGCAAAATCGACCACGCCCTTGAGCGGCAGCGCCGCGACCTCGCCGCGCACGATGAGTTGCACCGCGCCCTGCGGCGGTCGCTGCGCGAGCGAAATGTCGGAAAGGCGCGCGAGCCGCTGCATGGTCTCGTCCCAGCGCGATGCGCGCTCCCGCGTCGCCGCCGAGGCCGCCACCAGCACGAGAGGAATCTCGGCCGCCGGCGTGATGTTCATTTCCGCGCGCACGGAGCGGATCGCGGTGACGAGGTCGACGACCCAGCCGATCTCGGCCTCTGCTTCGAGGTCGTCGAGCCCTGCAAGCTTCGGCCAGGGCGCAAGCGCCAGCAAGCCGTCGCGAACCGAGCCGCTTTCGCCGGTGACTTGCCAGAGCTCTTCCGTGACGAAGGGCGTGAACGGGTGCAGGAGCTTGAGGATCTCGTCGCGCACCCACGCCGTCATCGCTCGCGTCTCGTCCTTGGCGGGGCCGTCGGCGCCTTGCAGCACCGGCTTTGCCAGTTCCAGATACCAGTCGCAGAAGATATTCCACACGAAGCGATAGGCCGTGCCCGCCGCATCGTTGAACTTGTAGGCCTCGATCGCCTCGGTGATCTCGCGCGCGGCTTTACCGGTCTCGTGGGCGATCCAGCGGTTGAGCGTCCCCTTCGCCGCTTTCGGGTCGAAGCCTGCGACCGTCACGCATTGGTTCATCTCCGCAAAACGGCAGGCGTTCCACAGCTTGGTTGCAAAATTGCGGTAGCCCTCGACGCGCTGGGTGGAGAGCTTGATGTCGCGCCCCTGCGCCGCCATGGCGGCGAGCGTGAAGCGCAGCGGGTCGGCACCGTATTCGTCGATGAGCTCGAGCGGGTCGATAACGTTGCCCTTCGACTTCGACATCTTGGCGCCGCGCTCGTCGCGCACGAGGGCGTGAATGTAGACGGTGTGGAACGGCACTTCTTGCATGAAGTTGAGCCCCATCATCATCATGCGCGCGACCCAGAAGAAGATGATGTCGAAGCCGGTCACCAGCACGTCGGTCGGGTAGTAGCGCTTGAGCTCCGCGGTCTCGTCCGGCCAGCCCA
>CBFGVM010000235.1:0-6532 GCA_965652015.1 uncultured Alphaproteobacteria bacterium | reverse complement strand
AGATAGAGCCAAAGAGAGCTCCTGCATGCGCGACTTCGCCCAACTGAGAGTTTGGGACGATCCGGCGGTCCGCAGTGCGCTCTCATGGTACCTGGACGTTGCCGAGAACCGGCGCCCGGCCAAGTTCCGCATCGCCGCGACGATCGCCACGCAACTCGATCCTGGCGCAAGCAGCGAGGACGCGCTTTGGGCCGAGCTCGATCGCCTCATGCCGGCGTTCATCGCGCGCTGGCAGGCAATCCGGGCGGGCGCGTCGTTGCCGCAGCCGGCCGATGGGCCGAGCCTGTTGGAACTATGCCGCGAGCTTGCCTACCGCATGCTCGCGCACTGCAATTTCTGTCCATGGAATTGCCGTGTCGACCGCATGGCAGGTACCAAGTTCGGCGCCTGCAAACTCGCCTCTGGTTCGCGAGTCAGCTCGCATTTCCATCACACCGGCGAGGAGCTGTTCTATCGCGGCACCCAAGGCTCAGGCACGATCTTTTTCACCTCTTGCAACATGCGGTGCGCCTTCTGCCAGAATGGGGACATCAGCACCGACAAAGACAACGGCGAAGCGACGGAGCCGCGCACACTGGCCACGATGGCCTGGACGCTGCGCCACGAAGGTTGCCACAATATCAATTGGGTCGGCGGCGAGGTCGTCATTCACCTGCATACGATCGTCGACGCCATCGCGCTGTTGGGCCGCGACTTCACGCCGACTGCGGCGGAACGCAAGCGCGCGCGCAAAACCAAGGCCGACCCTTTCTTCTGGTTCGACGAGGCGCCGAGCGCTGCCACCTATGCGGGCAATTTCAACGCGCCGATGTTGTGGAACAGCAACTTCTTCATGACGCCCGAAAGCATGAAGATCCTGCGTGTGCTCACTGACGTCTGGCTGCCCGACTTCAAATTCGGACCGGGCCGTTGCGCGATGATGCTGGCGAAGACGCCCTGGTACTGGGAGACGGTGACGCGCAACGTTGCATTGCTCGCCGAGTGGGGCGAAGATTTCTCGATCCGACATCTGGTTATGCCCAATCACGTCGAGTGCTGCACGTATCCGGTGCTGGAATGGATTGCCGAGCACATGCCGGCCGCGCCGGTGAATGTGATGGCCCAATTCCATCCCGACAATTTCTGCGATCCGGCGAGCGCCAATTACCGCGATAGGTACGCGGAAATCGCCCGCCGGCCGACACAAATGGAGCTCGACGATTCCTGGCGCCACGCGCGCGAATTAGGCCTCAAGTTCGAGACCGCGACGTTCGAGTCGTAAGGCTTTTGGCACGACATCGAGAAGTAGCCCGGATTTTGCTGCACTCAATCCGAGCTACGACTCATTTCGTGTTGGTCAGCGCACGACGGCACAATCAAACGTTGGTGCCATCCGGCATCCGGACGAGTTCGTAACGCAGAATGCGCGAGCCCTCCGTCGCGTGCATCCGTTTCCCGCAGACTTGGCAGGCCGCTACATCCTTATCGTCGGAGACGGTTTTCTCGTGTGCAATCATTTCATAGAGCGCGCCGCAGTGGGGGCATTTAAAGGTCTCAGCCATGCGACGAATATATTCTCGCCGCGTCTCAGCTTCCAGTAAGTAGCCCGGATTTCGCTGCGCTCAATCCGGGCTACTTTCGCCTCCGACGGACAAGCGCCTGAGGCACATGAATCGTCAGAGGAACTCTCGGGGAATAGAACGGTCCCAATCGCGACGACAGACTTCGTTCGCCCCGTCCCACGCGCGCAGACTTGCCTGCAGCAGGAAGACATCGCGCGTGCAGGAGAGGCGCATCTGCGTCTCGATGCGGACCTGCCATTCGTTCCGCGACATGGTCTGGACGCGTCGCATTTCGGCCACGGCGCTCAGCGGATCGTCCTCCTCGACATGAAACGTGCGGTTACTCTGGGTTCCCAATTCGAGGTCGATGCGGTCAATGCGCTCGATGCGCATATCACCGCGACGGCTTCTCGCCGGCTGCTCCGGCGGCGCCGATTCCGGGCCGGACAGCGATGACAGCAGCGCATCGGTAGCCTGAGGCGGGCGCACCGGCAGGTCGAGCGCGCCACCCAAAATCAAGAGCGTCGCCTGCTCGGGGCTAGGCCAGATCATCGGCCAGTAAGCCGTGGACAGCGCGAGCCTGATCCGGTGGCCGGCTGGGAATACCGAGCCTGCATCGTTGAGTTGGATACGGACCCGATAGCGCTGCCCTGCCGCCAAGAGCGCAGGGTTTTCGTGTCCATCGCGATGCGTGAGGTTGAGTACGCCATAGCTGATACGCAGCGATTCACCCGACGGGTGCACATCGCATAATCGAACCGCCAGGTTCGCCACCGGCTTGTCGCACGCGACATCGAGCGTGATGATCGCCGCGCCGAGGATCTCGATCGGCGTTTCGAGTGGCGGTGTCTCGAAAACCAGCGAGCGGATGTCGTCTTCCCGCTGATCGGGCGCCTGATCATGCCCGCGACCGAACGGGACCCAGTCGCCTGCACATTTGCCAACGGTCTGCGGCGAGCACACTGCACGCGCCGTCAGCGGCGCCTCCTCGTGTCGCAGCCCTGCATCGGTCAAGAACAGGCGCCGGGGAGTTATTTGCGGCGATGGCCATGTATGTTCGGCAACCCAGCGGCCCGGCAACTCCTCGTGATGGGACGCGGGTTTGACGCTGTCCATCATCCAAGCACGCAGGATCGGCTCATCCACCACGCCGGTATCGATGCCCTTGAGCCAATAATCCCACCAACGCAGCATCTCCTGCAGGAAGCCGATCTGCGGACCGGGACGTGCAAAGTGCGGATACGCGTGTGCCCACGGTCCGATGAGAGCCTTGCGAGGGACCGTCAGCCGCTCGAGCAGGCGTGGAATTGCATTCGTATAGCCGTCGGTCCAACCACCGACGGCGTACACCGGGCATTGGATCGCCGCGTAATCCTCGCAGACCGAGCCATGCTTCCAATACGCATCGCGTCGTTGGTGCCGCAGCCAAACTTCGAAGAACTGCGGGACGTTCTCCAGGCGCTGCAACCACATCGCCCGCCAGCGGTCGTCGACCAGCATCGGGTCGGGCGGAAGACACACGACGCCGAAAAAGTAGAAAGCCCACTCAAGCCCGGCGGTCAGAAGCGTGCCGCCCATGTAGTGCACGTCGTCCGCGTACCGATCATCGGTCGAGCAGATCGTTACGATCGCCTTGAGCGCCGGAGGGCGCCGCGCCGCAATCTGAAGTCCATTGAATCCGCCCCAGGAGATTCCCATCATCCCGACCACACCGCTGCACCACCGTTGCGCCGCCAACCACGCGATCACCTCTAGGCCATCGTCTTGCTCTTGCTTTGTATACTCGTCGAACAGTAAGCCCTCCGACTCGCCGCTGCCTCGAATGTCGACGCGAACGCCCGCATAACCGTGGCCGGCGAGATACGAATGCGTGAGCGCGTCCCGTTCGTAAGTCCCGTCGCGCTTACGGTATGGGAGATACTCGAGGATCGCAGGAACCGGGTTCTGTTCGGCATCGTCCGGCAACCAGATGCGAGCCGCCAGCTTGGTACCGTCCTTCAACGGTATCAACGTGTGCTCGATAACGCGCACGGTGCGGGGGAACGTCGTGACAATCACAGCAAGCTATTGTTTTCGCCAGAACGCGGATGTCACTTCGCTCATCCGTCTACGCGCGGGTCTCAGTTGCCCATGATGAGGCCGCCGTCGACGTTGACCGCTTGGCCGGTCATATAGTCGGAATCGCGACTGGCGAGAAAGCTCACGACGCCGGCCACGTCCTCGGCCGTTTCCGGCCGGCCGAGCGGGATCAGCGCGGTTCGCCGCTTCCAGACTGCACCGGTTGGCAAGCCTTCGATCTTGCTCCACTCGGCGTCGATCTTTTTCCACATCGGCGTGTCGACCGCACCCGGGCAGACGCAATTCGATGTGATCTTGTCGGGCGCGAGCACCTGCGCCGCGGTGCGCGTAATGCTCACAACGCCGGCTTTGCTGGCTGCGTAGTGGACCATGTGCACTTGGCCGCCGCGGTAGGCGGCGATCGACGCGGTCTGGATCAATTTGCCGCGCAGCTCGGAGCCCGCAATCGGCGTCTGACCTCGCATGCGTTTGGCGGCGGCCTGCAACACGAAAAAGACCGCACGCAGGTTGACCGCCAGCGTGCGATCCCAATCCTCCTCCGTGAGCTCGAACAGTTGCCGAACTTCGGCGATCCCCGCGTTGTTGAACAGCACGTCGAGGCGGCCCCAGCGCTGGTACGCGACATCGAGCATGCGCTCGATTTCTGCGACACGGGTCACGTCGGCCTGGACGGAAGCTTGCCCGAGCTCGTCAGCGAGCGCCTTTGCGCCGCCACCATTGATGTCCGCCAACAACAACTGCGCCCCTTCGCCCGCGATGCGACGAGCGGCCGCGGCACCGATGCCACTCGCAGCGCCCGTGATGAGCACATGAATACCGATGAGCCGATCAGTCATTTTACAAAACCTGCGTTGCGGTCACGGTTTGTCGACCGCGCCTCCGGCTTCGGCCCAATCCTTGAATGCGCCGAGATTGTAGACCTGATCGTAGCCCATGTCCTTGAGCAGCTTTCCGCTCAAGGCTGAGCGGCCGCCCGAGGCACAGTAGACGATGATCGTCTTGTTCTTTGCGAAATTCTTGTCGTGGTAGGGCGATTCGGGGTCGGCGCGAAATTCCAGCATGCCGCGCGAGACGTTGAGCGCGCCGGCAACCTTGCCGCTTTGTTGCACTTCCGGGGCATCGCGCACGTCGAGCACCAACGTGTTGCCCTTGGCGATCATCTCGCGCGCCTGCGCCGGCGTGATCCGCGGCACGGCGGCATTCGCAGCCTCCATCATCTGCTTGACGCTTGTGGCCATGGCGTCCTCCCGTTCCAAGCATTCAGCAAGTCGCTCGGTTTGAGCGTAGCGAAATTCGCGGTCGCCAGCCAGATCTGTCGATGCGGTTTGCGCGCGAAACCCATCCAACCGTGAGTTAGGACGAAGTCGTTTTGTGGGAGACGATGGGTTTCGCTGACGTTAAATTCATCCTACCTACCGGCAATGAAAATTCTGGCGATCGCGGACATCCACAACAACGTGGGCTGCGTGCGCAAGCTACGCGCGCAGGAGGCAAACGACTTCGACGCGATCGCGATCGCCGGCGACATCGGCACCCACGGAGCAGCCGAGATTTTCGAGATATTCGCGACCTTCAAGTGTCCGATCGTGTACGTGCACGGCAATTGGGACCGGATGCCGGAGGATGCAAAATTCGGCGCCCGCGCGCACCTCGTCCATCTCCAGGTGGTGAAGGTCGGCAGGCTCGCATTCGCCGGCTATTCCTTCCGCGGTTCGCTGCCGCAGCGGCTCGGCCGGGGTTCGGCCGGGTACGCGGAGAAATGTTGCTCGCTGCTGCGCGCCGCCATCCGCAAGTCCCGCGTCGACCTGCAACGATGCGTTTTGATCACGCACGAGCGCGCCAGGCATCTCGATCACGACTTTCCAAACCTCCTGCTGCACATCTACGGGCACGTGCACACGTTCGAGGTCCGACAACGCGGCGCGACCACCTACGTGAACGCGTCCGCGCTCGACCGCATGCTGCCGGTCGCGGGAAAGCGCAGCGCCAAGCAATTGCGTTACGTGAACGCCGGCAACTACGCGGTCATCGACGTCGGCAGGAACGGCAAGGTCTCGGTGGAGTGCAGACTGTTGCGACGGAATTATCATGAATGGAGCGTCGTCGGACCCCCGACATCGAACGGACCGCTGGGCAAGGATCTCATCCCCGAGGATGCGGCGTTTGGGAACCGGCTCGATGTCCCGACGCAAGCGGTCCGTCGGCGCGGCCATTGATGGGTTTCACGACACTCAATCCACGCACTAATTCACGCCCTCGACCGCGTAGGAGCGGACCGATTTGGCGGCCTTATCGAGGAGCGGCAGCGTCTTGAGATACGCCTCGGAGATGCGCCAAGCGCTCAGCTTGTCCATGTTGTCCCATTTGGTGATCAAGAGACGCTTTGGCGCCGCGCCTTCGATCCGTTCGATGTTCGTGCTGCGCACGAGATAGACGCCGCCCGAGGCTTTGATAGTCTCCTCGGCTTTCGCCATCCACTGCTTGCTGAAGACATCCTCATTGGCCACGTCGATTTCGGCGATGTGATACGCTACCGGCGGCTTGGCTTGCGCATGAATGCCTTGAATGGTGAGGGCGCCGATCGCGGCGCCCGTGAGCGCGGCCAAGGCCGCCGTGGTGTATCTTTTCATGCGAATGATCCTCGTCGTGGGAGCCAAAAGCAGCCGAGTTGAGCCTAGCGAGTTTACGCGCCCTTTGCGGCGCTCTGGCGACATCCGCGACCCCGTCGTGGGCTTATCCGGCGGTCTAGCGGTAGCGCATTGCGCTCGCATAGAGCGTTGTAAGGCGAGACAGGACCTCGCCGGGCTCCATCAGGGCTGTCGGTACCTCGTTAGTTGGCCGACGTCCTGCGTGGTGCGGTCGGGCTCGCCTCGACCATTTTGTCGAACTCGTCGTTGTCGACGACCTGCGAC
>CBFGVM010000234.1:0-6539 GCA_965652015.1 uncultured Alphaproteobacteria bacterium | reverse complement strand
GCCGTCAAGGTCTTCTTGGGCGGCTGCGCGGCGGCGGCCGGGTCAAAGTAGCCCCCTACTCCATTTCTCCTCGGCCATGGAGTTGCGGCTTGAATTCTTGGAAAAGCAAAAACGAACCCAGGGAGCGATCGCCATGATCGGAGTGAGGAAGATATCGCACGCGAGCTACGAGACGCCGGATCTCGAGAAGCAGGCCGAGTACTACACGGACATCCTCGGCCTCACCTTGGTCGCCAGAGAGAAGGACGCAGTCTATCTGGCGAATACGATCGAGCACCATTCAGTCATCCTGCGCAAGGGCTCCGAGCCGAAGTGCACAAGGCTCGGTTTCCAAATCGGGCCTGACGACGATCTCGACGCGTTCGAGAAACAGACGGCCGCCCACGGCCTGCGGACATCACGCAAGAACGACGCCGAGCCGACCATCGACGACATGGTCGTGTTCGAGGATCCGAAGGGTACCGTCATCGAAGTGTTCAAGCGGCCTGAACCGCAAAGGCAGGCATTCCGCCCCAGCGGCATCATTCCTCATAAGCTCGGTCACGTGGCGTTTCATGTTACCGACGTTCAGGCCACGACACGCTTTTACTGCGACGTTTTGGGTTTTCGGGTTTCGGATTGGATGGGCGACTACTTTTCGTTCCTGCGATGCGGCGTCGATCATCATACGATCAATCTCGTCGAGACCGGCTCGAACAAGCACTTCCACACGGCGTTCGAGCTGCGCGATTGGGCGCATATGCAGACCTCGTGTGATTTCTTGAGCAACAAGGGCTACCGGATCCTGTGGGGGCCGGGACGGCACGGCATCGGGCACAATCTTTTCGCCTATCACCGTAGCCCGAATGGTCTCATTACCGAGCTGTTCGCCGAACTCGATCAGATGAAGGACGAGACGCTCGGATATTTCGACCCGCGCCCGTGGCACAGGGACAATCCGCAACGTCCGAAGACATGGCCGAAGAGTCCGAACGCCGCGAACCTCTGGGGCCCGATGCCGCCCGAGGAGATGATGCAGTGACGCAGACGTCAAGCGCGTCTTGCGGACGGGTATAGAGCAGGATTTGATCGAGGGCCGCCATGCCTAGGGCAAGAGTGCGGTTGACCCGCGTCGCGTTGGGTAGCCACTGACCATCGGAAGAGGCGCCGCCATGTCCGTCACGCCCTTACGATCATCTTCACGCAAACCCGACGTGCCGGAGCTGCTGTCGCGCGCCCGGGCAGTCGCTGAGATCGTGCGCGCTCGCGTGCAGGAAACCGAGGCGAACCGCCGCATCGCTGACGATGTGATCGCGCATATGCGCGAAGCCGACCTGTTCCGCATTCTGCAGCCGCAGGCTTATGGCGGTTTCGAGTATGGCTTCGATGTTTTCGCTGAATTGGTCGCCACGATCGGTCGAGGCTGCGGATCCTCGGCCTGGGTGTACGGCCTTGGCGCCGTGCATCAGTGGTTCGTGGCATGCTTTCCCAAAGAGACCCAAGAGGAATTTTGGGCCGATCCCGGGGCCATTGCCGCGGGATCCTATGCGCCGGTCGGCAAGACGGTGGCAGCCGACGGCGGTTACCGGACCTCCGGAGTGTGGAGCTTCGCCAGCGGTTGCGACAATGCACAGTGGTACCTTCTCTCCACGATGGTCCCACCGGTCGGCCCCTCCGAGCCGGCAAAGCCGAGCTTTCTTCTGGTGCCACGCGCGGATGCCCGGATCGACGACAACTGGCACACGATGGGGCTCGCCGGGACCGGCAGCAAGAACATCGTGGCGGACGACCTCTTCGTTCCTGCTCATCGCGTCTTGGCGATTGCAGACCTAGCCGCCGGGACCAGCCCGGGAACGCGCATCAATACCAACCCGCTTTATTGTCAGTCGTTTCTTTCGGTCGTGCCGGTGACACTGATCGCGCCGGTACTCGGCATGGCGGAGGGCGCACTCGCCGATTTCATCGAGATGGTGAGGGTCCGCTCGACACGCGGGGCGGTCGCCGGCGGGAATCGGCGGATGGCCGAATTCGCCACCATTCAGTCTCGCGTTGCCGAGGCGACCGGCTGCATCGATGCTGCGCGCCTGATAATGTTCCGCGATATCGCCGAGACTTACGCGATGGCTGAACGCGGCGAGCAGACGCCACTCGACATGCGCCTGCGCAACCGGCTCAGCCACACCTTCTGCACGCGGTTGCTGGTACAGGCGATCGACGCGCTGTTCCTCGCGTCTGGCGGACAGGGAATCTTTCTCGAAAAGCCGTTGCAGCAGGCGTGGCGCGATGCGCACGCCGCCGCTTCCCACATCAGCCTCAATTGGGACGCCGTGAGCACCATGTACGGCCAGTACACGCTGGGACTGGAGCCAAAGGGTCAATATTGATCGACGAAAGAATGAGAAGAGCGCGCCGCCGTAAACGTGGATGACAACTCAAGCGGCCGAGCGCCGGCGTCAACTGAGGACATCCAGGGAGGAAGCCATGATTTCCGCTTCGACACTGCGCCTCGTACGGGGTGCCCTGATCGCCGTGACGTTCGGTATCCTGTCGCTCACAGCGCCCGCGCATGCCGCGGATCCGGTGAAGGTCGGTGTCGGCCTCTCGCTCACCGGCGGCGTCGCCGCGAACGGCAAGCAAATTCTGATGGCGCTGGAACTCTGGCGCGACGATGTCAACGCCAAGGGCGGGCTGCTCGGCCGGCCGGTCGAGCTCGTCTACTACGATGACCAGAGCAGCCCGAGCAATGTGCCGGCCCTCTACACCAAGCTCATCACCGTCGACAAGGTCGACCTGCTCCTCGGCCCATACGCTACCAACATGGTCGCGCCGGCGATGCCGGTCATCATGCAGAACAACAAGACCACGATCAGCTTCTTGGCGATCGGCATCAACCGGCACTTCAACTATCCGAAATACTTCTCCATGGTTCCGGTCGGACCGAAGGGACCGGGTGCGTTCTCGGACGGCTTCTTCGAGCTCGCGGCGGCGCAGTCGCCGAAGCCGCAGACCGTGGCGATCGTGTCAGCCGACGCCGAGTTCGCCAAGACCGCCGCCGACGCCGCGCGCGACAACGCCAAGGCCGCCGGCTTCACCGTCGTTTACGACCGATCGTATCCGCCGGCGACGACCGATTTCCTGCCGGTCGTGCGCGCCGTACAGGGGGCCAACCCCGACATCGTCTACGTCGCCGCCTATCCGCCCGATAACGTCGGTATCATTCGTGCGGCAAATGAAATCAATCTCGTGCCGAAGATGTTCGGCGGCGCCATGATCGGCATGCTGGTGACGCCGATCAAGGTGCAGCTCGGCCCGCTCGCCAACGGCCTCGTCATCGGCGAAAGCTTCGTTCGCGCTCCGCCCTTTGAGTTCCCCGGCGTCGCCGATGTGTTCAAGCGCTACCAGGCCAAGGCGGCGGGTCAAGGCGTCGATCCGCTCGGCCACGGCTTCGTGCCGTTCGGCTATGCGGCCGGGCAGGTGCTCGCTAAGGCGGTGGAAGAGACCAAGAGCACCGATCACGACAAGCTCGCGGCCTACATCCGCAGTAACACCTTCAAGACCGTGGTCGGGGACGTCGCATTCGGCAAGGACGGCGAGTGGGCGAAATCGCGCCAGCTCTTCACTCAGTTTCAGAACGTGACGCCCAATGACCTGGAGCAATTCCGCGCCGGCAGCAAGCAGGTGATCCTGTGGCCGTCCGAATACAAGACCGGCAACATGATCTATCCGTATGGCGAGGCGCGGAAGTAGGAACAGCCGCGAGCCCGAGTGCCTCGCGCCGCTCTCGTTGAATCAACTCGCCGCGATGTGGGGGAATGGGCAGAGTTGTGGGTTCGTTGGCGCGCCAACCACCTTTTGGCTGCAGCGAGCAGTAGCCCGGCTTGAGCGAAGCGAAAGCCGGGCTGCGCGCGCCCGACTAACCCGGATGTCGCTCCGCGCCATCCGAGCTACGCGCCGCCGCAGGGCGATCAGGGAAGACGCAAGCTTCGGGTCAGACGCCGCCAGAATCGTTTGACACTGGGGTAAGGGCGTTCGCAGACCCACTCAACTCGCTCAATGGCGTTGCGTGAGTTCTCCAACGAAATTCGATTGTATGGCGCCTGCAGATGGGAGCCCTGAACCGAGATGGCGCTTCCCGCCTTCATGGCATCGATGAGAGCGTAGGGAAGCGCTTCGGCACGGGTCGACAACGGAAGCGGCGATTTCAGCGATGCCGGCACCGAAACTGCGAAACTACGTTCATCAATGACGAGTTTGACGTCGCCGCGGATATCCGGCCCCGGCGCCGAGAAATATAGGCTCAGCGGCGAGCCGGGCTTATCGCAGCGGATCAATATGCAGAACCAATCGCCGGGATTGCGCGCATCATCGGCGCATCCCTGAACGGCTCGGTTTTGTTCACCGGGAACCTTGGCCGATGTCCAAGACGTTGCGTGCGCGCTTGTGGCCAAAACAAGGCCCATGCCTCCGACGAGCAGACGTAATATCGTGAACTGCATCCGACGCTCTTCCACGACCTCTTTCGGCGCTGCGCCGCTCGCACATTGCCAGCGCGGAATTATCAAATTGTTAACTGAGCGGCGGGTCGCCGGATGTCGCCCGCCCCATGCGGCTTGCTACACGCCTTGCATACCGAGATGCGATCGGCTCTGATGCGATCATGCGCAGCATAGCGATCATCGCCTCCGCCAGTATTGCTTTCGCCGCTGGCGCTCACGCCCAAGGCGCGCTCAGCGCTTGCCGTGCGATCAAGGACGATGGCGAGCGGCTGAAATGCTACGACCGCCTCGATACCTCGTCCTCGAACGTGCCCGCCAGACCGGGCGAGGTTAGGCCCGGCAGCGAGCCGGCCTGGATCGTCAGCGATGAAAAATCTCCGCTCGACGACAGCCCGCTCGTCTCGACGGCGCTCCCGTCGAGCGACGGCAAATCGCACTTGCTGATGCGCTGCAAGGATCGCAAGACCGAGGTTGCAGTCAGCATCAGGGGATTCATCAAGTGCGGAACCGACGTCCGCCTCAGCTACCGCGTCGATCAGCAGCAGGCGGTCGACACGCCGTGGCGTTCCCATTCGAGCTGCTACCTCGCGCTCGCCCCCTCGCCCATCCCCTTCATTCGCTCGCTTACGGATGACGGCAAGGTTTATGTGCGGATGTTCGACCATCACGATGCCCCGCACGAGGCGCTGTTCAATCTCGGCAAAGTCTCCGCCGTGCGTTCGCGGCTGGCGGAGGCCTGCGACTGGGATGGCGCTTCTAAGACAACCGTGAATCCCGCGCCGAACGCGCCGGCCGCCGCGCCCAGCGCGCCGCCCAAGGCGCGGTCGAAATAGCGGCAACAAGAATCTGTAGGATGGGTTAAGCGCGCGCCTGCGCGCGAAACCCATCCTATGGCACCATGAAAATTGCGACATTCAACATCAACAACATCAACAAGCGGCTCGCCAACCTGCTCGACTGGTTGCGCAGCGCCAAACCCGATGTCGTCGCGCTGCAGGAGCTCAAGGCCGCGGATGCCGAGTTCCCCAAGGCCGCGCTCGAGAAGGCGGGCTACGGCGCCGTGTGGCGCGGGCAGAAGTCGTGGAACGGAGTGGCGATCCTCGCCCGCGGTTGCGAGCCCATTCTCACGCGCGCCGAGCTGCCGGGCGACGGCGCCGACGCAGAGAGCCGCTACATCGAGGCGGCCGTGCGCGGCGTGCTGGTCACGTCGCTTTACGCGCCGAACGGCAATCCGCAGCCCGGCCCCAAATTCGCGTACAAGCTCGCGTGGATGAAGCGGCTCGCGGCGCATGCCGAGGGGCTCTATCGCGCAGGCATCCCGGTGGTGCTGGCGGGCGACTTTAACGTCGTGCCGACCGACCGCGACATCTATCCGACCACGTCCTATGCGAAAGATGCCCTGCTGCAGCCGCAAAGTCGCGCGCTGTTTCGCCGCCTTCTCGATCAGGGCTGGATCGACGCCGTCCGGGCACTCTATCCCGACGCGCCGATGTATACGTTCTGGGACTACATGCGAAACCGCTGGCCGCGCGACGCGGGGCTGCGCATCGACCATCTGCTGCTGAGCGCGCAGGCCGCACGGCGGCTGGCCGAGGGGGGCGTTGATCGTCGGGTTCGCGGGAGAGAGAACGCCAGCGATCACGCGCCGGCGTGGGTCCTGCTGCGCGACGAAGCGAAGGCGCGGCGAAATTCTGCCAAGCCCATCGCGAAGACAGGCTCGGTCAAACGGAAGACGGCGACGCCACCGCGCCGGCCATTGCTAGTGATCGACGGCGACTCGTTCGCCCATCGCGCCTATCACGCTTTGCCGAAAACGATTCTGCGACGCGGAGGCAAACCTGCCGGCGCCATCTTGGGCTTCGCGAATTTCCTTCTCAAGTTCTACCGGACGGAGCAGCCGCGGGCCGTGCTTGTCGGCTGGGATAGCCTGAACGAGCCAACGTATCGGCACGAGCAGTTCCCCGCCTATCAGAGCGGCCGCGAATTCGACGATGCGGTGGTGGAGCAGCTCGAGGCGTTGCCGCAATTCGTCGCCGCCTGCGGCTTCGCCAACGCCAAGGCAGC
>CBFGVM010000233.1:0-6548 GCA_965652015.1 uncultured Alphaproteobacteria bacterium | reverse complement strand
TTGCTCAAACCCATGACCGACGAAATCAGCCCGATCGTGATGCGCCGCAAGGCGCGCGCGATTCTGCTCGGAGATCGCATCGATACATCCGGGCTGGAGCAGACCGATGTCTTGTCGACGGCGCCGCTCGCGTTCCGGGCGGGCAAAGACGGCGTCGTCACCCTCTTTCGTTACGGCGTCGCGGTGCTGTTCGATCTCTCGGTGCTGGAGGAGGACGAGGTCATCCGCGGGTTGCAACCGCGCATTATCCGCCCAATCCAACCGCGTGAGGACGAGACCGCCATCATCCAGATCGTGCCCGATAAAGACGAGCAGATATTGCCCGGCGGTCCAATTCAGCTGCGCGCCATCACGCCGGAGCATATGATCGTGATCGCGGATGCGCTCGCCAAAAGCGTCGTTCTCGCGCGCGACGAGCGGGAGGTCTCCTCGGTCATGGAGGTGATCGAGCCCTTCGCCCGCCGCTTGGCCGAGAAAGGGCGCACGCCCGGCGGACGGCCCGCCATCCTCAAATACATCGGCAACGCCATGCTCGTGCAAAATCGCGTCTCCGGTCGCGTCGCCGTGGCGGAAAAGCCCGATGTGGTATGGGACCGCCCGGATCTCGAGCGGCTCTATGCGCGGCTACAGGACGAATACGAGCTCAAGGAGCGCGCCGACGCTTTGTCGCGCAAGCTCTCCGTGATCTCCGACACGGCCGAGATGCTGACGGACATGATCGATACCCAGCGGTCCTTACGCCTGGAAGTGATCATCGTCCTGTTGATCCTGTTCGAGATCGTCATAACGACTTACGAAATCGCCACGCGGTGAGGACGGCGCGCTGGCGAAGGTCGTCAGGCGGCGATATCGGCGGACGCGCCGGATTGGACGACAAAGCGGTATTTGCGTCCCAGCGCGTCGGTGGCCCACCAGCAGTCCCGCTCTTCGTCGCGGCCGTAGTCCCCCCAAAGCCGCGATGCATCGAATTCCGCCATCGCCATTGCATCTTCCCGAAGCTCGAACAAAGGCTGCAGCGGGCGGCGCGCAACGACTGCGCCCTGATCGTCGAGTGCCAGGCGAATGATTTGAAACATATGGCAATCCTCGTGCGATTGTTGCCCTGCGATACACACCGTTCGTTGCGGCAATTTGACAACATGGCGATGAACCGCTGTGGCGACGCGCGCGCTTTTGCGGGCGCGGCACCATGCCGTCATCGAACCGTCATACCGTGTGCGCTATCCCACAATCGTTAACAAAGACATTATTTTGGGGACTTCGAGTCGGAAGCGATGATCGATCGCGAAGGATTTCCATCGTCATTCTCGGTCCCGCACGAGGTTGACGAGATCCTCGAACTGCTTCCTCTGCAGCTGACGCTCCACGTACCCGATCATCTCCTATCGCGGTGGTTCCCGCCGGGGCCCGCAAACGGTGTCATGGAAGGCGCGGCGCTCGGGCGCGCTCAAAGTTATGCACACAGTTGTGGGTGCCAGTTCGAATACAACGGCGCGACCCATGAAGGAATATTCTCCAAGGTCATGCCGCGCGAAAATTGAACCGGCAACAGCGCGACTTCGCCCAGCAGCGATCCGCGGCGCCGAACGCCGATCATCCTCGGCGTCGCCACATATTTCGTGATGCGGGTGTGGACCTATCTCATCTTTGCCGAGGCGCGCTTGGACATTGCGCAGCACGCCCTCGCCCCCGCGCGGATGTCGAATGGTTCAAAGCGACGCTGGCAATGGATTGGCGGATCGTACTCAACCCTGATCAGCTAGATCTGTCTTGTCCTCGCCGCATTGCTCCCGGCCGGCCGCTCCTTTGCGCCGGTCATCGCCAGCGATCGGAAGGAGAAGCTGGCGCCCCGCGCGCATCGGTACCGGTCGGCGAACCAAGCCCCAGCGCTTCGACCATGACACGGAACACGTCGGTGTTGTCCATTTGTCCGCGCACGCGATCGCTGCCCGGCCCCGTCGCGGTCAAAATCACGTCTTCCCCCGAATGCACGTCGGCATTGATCATCGCCGGCAGGTTGCCGAAGCGAAACACCGCGCCCGGAATGCTCTTGTAGCGCTCGTTCGCCACGTAGGTGCCGGCCTCCGTGCCGGCGACCGTAGGCTCATTCGGATTGTCGAGTTTCGGCCGGAACGTCTCATAGTGATCGGGCAGGCTGGCCGAGAACAAAGCCAAGCGGCGGCTCACATCGACGCGCGAAGGGTAGCCCTCGGCATCGGGCGTGCCGTAATTCGGAAAGCCCGCGCGGTCGTAGACGCGCACGCGCTCGCGCATGGCGGCCGGCGCCTCCTTCGACATGTCGTCGTCGATCGTGCCGACGAGCCCGATCGGATGATTGTGATCGGCGAGCACGAGAATCAGCGTGTCGTCGCCGCGCGCGCTCGCCCAATCGCGCGCCAGCTTGACGGCGTTGTCGAACATGATCGTGTCGTAGACCGCCCGCCCCATGTCGAGAAGGTGCGTGTACTTGTCGATCATTCCCGATTCCACCATCAGGAAGAAACCCGATTCGTTTCTGGACAGCACGGCCAGCGCCGCGCTCACCTGCTCGGTCAAATCCGGCTGCTCGGGGAATTTTCGCACCGTTCCGCCTTTGAGGAACTTGCGATCGAGCACGCCGTCCATGTTGCCGAGCGCAAATAGCCCGAGCAGACGGCGCGTGGCAGGGTCACCCGCCGCGGAAGTCATTTCGGGTCCGGTGAGCGCGATGGAATAGCCGGCCTCGCGGAAGTGCGCGAGGAAGTCCGCGTCGTCCTTGCGCTTCGAACCGTCCGTCCCTTTCGCAAGGAAATTGGCTCTACCGCCGCCCATGAGCACGTCGGGCTTGGCCGCGAAGAACTGCTCGACGATGCGATCGTATTCGGTGCGCCGGCGCACATGCGCGACCATGGCGGCGGGGGTCGCATCCTCGATCTCGGTATTGGTAACGATGCCGACCGCCATCCCGAGCCGACGCGTGACCAAGCTGGTAATGGTCTCGACTTTCGGATCATCGAGCGGGTCACGTGTGCGGTCCGCGTAGACTCCCATGGCATTGACCGCCGATTTGTGGCCGGTGGCATAGGCGCTGGCGGAGTTTGCGGAATCGGTAATGATGGAATCGCTGCCGGCAGTGGCGACCAGTGCCATGTGCGGCATGTCGTCGATGGCGAGCTTGCCCAGCGCTTTGCCCTCGGCAATGCCCTTGGCGAGCAAGCGCGCGGCGACCCGATGCGCCAGCGACATGCCATCACCGATGAACAGGATGACGTTCTTCGCCTTGCGCGGGGGCGTGCCGTAGACGTTCCAGGTGATCTCGCGAGACTGCACGCCGTCCGTCACGTGGATTTTGTAGCTGCCGGGCCGCGTGAGCGAAACGTCGCGCAGCATCAAGGCGGATTGGTCCTTGCCGTCCTCGCGTTCGATGAAAGTTGCGAACTTGCCGAACGTCTTGGCGTAGTCCTCGCCATTGAGCGAGACGGCGATTTTGGCCGGGTCGGCAAGGCCGGAAAACTCGATTTTGAAATCGAACTGCGCGCCGCTCAGGATCTCCGCCCGGTCGATCGGGTAAATGGTCTGCGCAGAGCTCGCCGAACCGGCGACTGAAATCGCAAAGCAGGCAGCCGCGGCTACAAATCGGTGCATGTCCTTCGTCCCTCGATGGGGTGAGAAACCAGACCTATTCGGCGTTTATGACAATTCGGTTGCAGCTCTGTGACATCGGGCGTCCGACTTCAACTGCGGACAAATGGCGAGCCATGCGACCACCGTTGCTTGCGCGGCTCGATCCGCGTCGCCCATAGATCGTGATCGTCGACGTCCTTGAGCGTGACCGTCATGACCTCGCTCGCGCCGTCGATCGCCACGTGCCCGAAGAACTGCAGCCCGAAGCAAGGCGCGAGATCATCCGCTTGCTCGCCGCTGCAGCCCTTCTGGAACATCGCGCGCGGGCCGAAGGTATTGTCGAGCGGTTGCGGGCGCCAGGTTCCGGCGTGGATCGGCCCGGAGATGAACTCCCAGAACGGCTCGAAATCCTGGAACACTGCCGCGTTCGGGTCGTAGTAGTGCGCGGCGGTGTAGTGCATATCCGCGGTCAACCAGACGGTATTGCGGATGCCGGCGCGCTTGATGAAGGCGAGTAGGTCGGCGATCTCGATCTCGCGCCCGCGCGGCGAACCGTCGCCTTGGCCGACGGCGTCGTCGCTCACGACGCCGATCGGCAGGTCGGCGGCGATGATCTTCCAGGTCGCCTGCGAATGCATGAGCTCGCGTTTGAGCCAGGACATTTGCACCGGCCCGAGGATGCGGCTTGCCGAACCGTCCGCGCGCAACGCCGTGCGGTAGGAGCGCATGTCGAGCAGGAAAACGTCGAGCAGAGGCCCATACGCAATCTTGCGATAGATGCCGTGCGTGCGCATCGGCATGAATTCGTGAAAGGCGCGGCGTCCGCGCGCGGCAAGCGCGTGAAGGTCGATGGTGGACCGGGCCAGGGACTCGCCGGGGCACCAGTCATTCGTGACTTCATGGTCGTCCCACTGCGCGAAGATCGGCACCTCGGCATTGAACGCCCGCAAATTTCGGTCGAGCAGGTTGTATTTGTAATTGCCGCGAAACTCCGCGAGCGTGCGGGCAACCCTCGACTTCTCTTCGGTGACGATGTTCTTCCACACCTGTCCATTCGCAAGCTTGCGCTCCGAAGGGATCGGACAATCGGCATAGATGTGGTCGCCGCTGTGGATGAAGAAATCGGGCCGATGCTTCAGCATGGTCGCATAGGTGCGCATCCCGCCGCGGGATTCATCGATTCCCCAGCCGCCGCCGGCAGTGTCGCCCGACCACACGAAGGAGATGCGGCGCTGGTGCCTCGGCGCAGTGCGAAAGCGCCCGATCTGCGCTTCGCTCGAGATCGGGAACGAAAGGTCCTCGAAGCGGATGCGATAGAATATGTCCTGCCCCGGCGGCAGGCCCTCGATCAGCGCCTTGGCGGTGAAATCCGTCCCCGGCAAGGCGTCGACGAAGACGGCGCTGCGGACATCTCTGAAACTGTCGCTGGTCGCAACCTCGACCAGCATGCGCGATGGCCGGTCGGCGCGCGCCCAGACGATACCCGAATCGATCGACACGTCGCCCGATTGCACGCCGTGGGTGATGAGCGGGCGATCGGCCGCGCGGCTGAGATATGGTCTGGCGACGCTAGCGGCGGCGGTGATGCCCGCCGACGAGATCGCAGCCGTCAAGAACCGGCGCCGCGTGAGCGACGCGACGCTGCCGCGCGTGATGACGGCCATTGGGCCTCCGCCGTCGAATCAACGCGGCGAAAGCTGCCCGCGTCGTCTGACAGAGGCTCGACGTTTTCACGACGGCCGTGTGAATCATCAAAGTGTCATCGCCCTCGCGAAAGCTTGCGTGCGACATTGCCATGTCATTTAAGAGTCATCGATTCGTCCTATTCGACCAACGATGACAATACTGGTCCTTTCGACATGTGCATTTTGCGTCATTGCCACTGTTCTACATTTGGCGAGCATCGCCACGGTCCTGCAGCGCATCCGCCGCTCCGCCGCAGAGGTTAACGGAGCAAAAACGCTCGAGGGCATATCGATCATTCGCCCGGTCTGCGGCGTAGAGAATTTTTCCGAGGAGACGTTGCTGTCCGGGTTTCACCTGGATTACCCCAGCTATGAGCTTCTGTTCTGCGCGGCACACCCGAGCGATCCCGTCGTACCGTTGCTGCGGCGGTTGATCGAATTGCACCCACATGTGCCCGCGCGACTGCTGATCGCAAACGAATGCATCAGCGCCAATCCCAAGCTCAACAATGTCGTCAAAGGATGGGCCGCGGCCTCCCATCCCTGGATTGTGATGGCCGACAGCAACGTCCTGATGCCGCCCGACTATCTCCATTGCCTGCTGGCGACATGGCGGGCGGATACGGCTCTGGTGTCATCTCCCGCGATCGGATGCAGTCCCGGCAACCTGTGGGCCGAATTGGAATGCGCGTTCCTCAACACCTACCAGGCGCGCTGGCAATGTTTTGCCGACAGCATCGGAATGGGCTTCGCACAAGGCAAGACGATGCTGTTTCACCGGGACCTGCTCAAATCGGCCGGCGGCATTCGCGCGCTCGCTTGCGAAGCGGCGGAAGACGCGGCGGCCACCAAGGTCGTGCGCAAGACTGGTTTGCGCGTGCGTGTCGTTGACCGGCCGTTCCCGCAGCCGCTCGGGCAGCGGACCGCAGCGGAGGTGTGGAGACGGCAACTGCGCTGGGCGCGGCTTCGACGCAACACGTTTAGGATCTATTTCCTGCCGGAAATCGCGGCGGGCGCCCTGCCCCCGGTTACCGCCTACACAATTTTGGCCGCGTTCAGCGGCTGGCCGCTGACGGATGCGCTGATCGCCTTCGGCGCAATCTGGTACGGCGCCGAGGCCGTTCTGACTTACGCTGCCGGCTGGCACCTGTCCTGGCGATCGCCCTTGGTGTGGCTGTTGCGCGATCTTCTGCTGCCGGTGCTCTGGTCGGCAAGCTGGCTCGGGAACGGCTTCGTGTGGCGCGGCACCTCCATGCGCGC
>CBFGVM010000232.1:0-6591 GCA_965652015.1 uncultured Alphaproteobacteria bacterium | reverse complement strand
GCCGAGCGCTTCGCCGGATTGATCGCGCTTCCGCGGCTGTTTGCGCGGCTGTTTGATTGACACGGCCGTTGTCTCCGACTTACAATAAGTATAACTGATTACGTTATGTATAATCAAGCGAGGAAAACACGGGATGCGCTATTCCATCATGTCCGTGCAGGATCATTATCCCGGCCGCGGGCGCAGCGTACCGGAATTGTACGAGCAGGTGCTGGTCCAAGGCGAGCACGCCGAGGCCCTTGGCTACGACACATTCTTTGTTGCTGAGCACCATTTCCATGAATACGGCGCGGTGCCAAATCCGTCCGTCATGCTGGCCACCATGGCGCAGCGGACCAAGCGGCTCCGTCTCGGAACGGCAATCTCGGTGCTCACTTTTCATCATCCGCTGACGATCGCTGAGACCTATTCCATGGTGGACGTGCTGTCTGGCGGACGGCTCGTCCTGGGCGTGGGCTCCGGATATCTGAAGCACGAGTTCGAGGGATATCGCATCGCCCCGGAAGAGAAGCGCGACCGGTTCGACGAGTCGCTGGACGTTTTACAGAAGGCGCTCACAGGCGAACGGTTCTCCTACGAAGGAAAGTATGTGCGTGTGGACAACGTCGCGCTCAACGTGACGCCGCTGCAGAAGCCCACTCCGCCGATCTACGTGGCGATCCTGCGCCGCGAGGCGGCCTACCACATCGGCCGTAAGGGGCAGCGCCTCGTCTGCGTACCGTACGCTTCGGCCGAGCGGTTTGAGGACATTGGCGCGTTGGTCGCCGAATATCGAAAAGGGCAGAGCGATGCTGGGCTCGCTCCGGGCGAGGACGATATCCATGTGGCGCTGCACACGCACGTGGCGGTCGACGACGAGCAGGCACGCGCGCACGCCGCAGCCCCCTTCGATCTCTACGTGGCGACTCGGCTCTACGCCAAGCGCCAGACCTATGACGACGTTCTCCGGTCGGGCATGTCGCTAATCGGCGGCATCGATACCGTCACGCGAAAGCTGCGCGAACTCGAAACGATGGGCGTGCACCACGTGCTCGCGCTCCACAACTTCGGGCTCATGGCGCAGGAGCAGGTACTGGCATCCATGCAACGATTTGCCGACATCGTTAAGGAACTAAATACGCGCGACCGGCCGGCATCTCTGGTGGCCTGAGCCACGCGCTCAGATCCGGCGGCCGCTTCCCTTCCAATAGGGATCGCGCAGCACGCGCTTCGCGATCTTGCCGGGGCCTGTCTTTGGCAAGGATTCCGTGCGGAATTCGATCGACTTCGGAATCTTGTATCCGGCGACCTTTCCGCGGCAGAACGCGACGAGCTCTTCGGCGCTCGGTTGTGTGCCGCGCGCCACCACGATCGCCTTGACGGCCTCTCCCCAGCGTTCATCCGGCACGCCGATAATGGCGACTTCTGCGACGCCGGGATGCAGCGAGATGACGCTCTCGACTTCGATCGAGTAGACGTTCTCGCCGCCGGTGATGATCATGTCCTTCTTGCGATCCACCAGCGTGAGATATCGGTCGTCGTCGAGGAAACCCATGTCGCCGGTGTGATACCAGCCGTTGCGCAGCACAGCTTCGGTTTGCTCCGGTTTGCGCCAATATCCGGTCATCACCTGCGCTCCGCCGCAAATTATCTCGCCGACCTCGCCGATCGGAACGTCCTCGCCATCGTCGTCTACCACGCGCACGTCGACCAGCGGCACCGCCTGACCGGCCGAGGCCGTCCGGCGCAGAACCTCATCCGCATCCTCGAAAACATGGTCAGCCGGCGACAAATTGGTTACGAAACCTGCGGTCTCGGTGATCCCATAAACATGATTGAGCACGCCCGGCAACGCCGCCGCAGCCTTTCGCAACACGCCCATCGGGGTGGGCGCGCCGCCGTAGACGATGGTACGCAGTCTCGACAGATCGTGTTGGCGTATCTCGGGCAAGCCCGCGACCATCCCCAGAATAGCGCCTGGTAGCGATGTCATGGTGACGTTCTCGCGCGCCATCAGCTCGATGGCTCGCCTCGGCTCGAATTGCACGACGATTTGCGTCGCACCCATCAGCGGCATCGACCACACCGCAAACGACGAGGCGAGGTGAAAGAGTGGCCCGGAATGCAGCCACACATCTTCGCGTCGAACACCAAGCGCCATCACGCCGTCCAGACCGCCGGCAAACATGTTGCGATTGGTCAGGCACACGCCTTTGGGTTCGCCGGTTGTGCCGCTAGTGTAGTAGATCAAGACAATGTCATCGAGCTCGGTCGAGAGCGACGTCACCATAGGCCTTGCCTCGCCAACGAGCGTTTCATAGTCAAGCATGCTGGCCGGGCGGCTCGGCAGGCCGAGCCCGATCGCAAACTCCAGTGAGGGCAACCCTCCCGCAACTTCGTCGTAAAGCGGCAGGAATGGCTCCGCCACCAGCAACGCGCGGGCGTCCGAATCCTGCAGTACGTAACGGAGTTCCCGTGGGGCCAGGCGGGAGTTGAGCGGGATGAAGGCGAAGCCCGCATGCGCACAGGCGTAATATGCTTCCAGATAACGGTGCGTGTTCCAATCGAGGATCGCCACGCGATCGCCACGCGCGAGACCGAGCGAGGTGAGCGCGCCGGCAAGCCGATGAACCCGATCTGCCAGGGCCCGATAGCTTAGCCGTAGAGCGCCGTCGACCACGGCGGTGCGCGTCGGAAACTGCATGCTGGCGCGCTGCAGGATGTGAGCCAAGGGGTACATGCCGTCGCTCTCGTATTCTCGCTTGCTCGCCGTCTCCGCCGAAAGTGCGGTCCTGAGTTCTCTGGCCGCGAGCTGCCGCGCGACCTACACTCCTCTGCCCGCGCCGTTGCCGGGCCGCGCCGTTGCCGGGCTTTCGATATCAGCCGCATCGCCGTAAAGGCGCCGGCGTTCGTCCAACGCAGCGAAATACGCATCGAATTGATCGAGGATCGAGAACAGTCGTTCAAGGCTGGCTGGATCCAGCAAGGCGCGTAGAATCTGCTCTTGCCGCCGCATCAAAGGGACGAGCGCATTGTAGTACCGCCATCCTTCACTGGTCAGCGTCACTTCGAGGGCGCGTTGATCCTGGCGTCTTCGCTGCCGCGTGACAAAACCGTGCCGAACAAGCTGCGCCAGTGCACGGCTGACCGCGACCTTGCTCAACATGCTGACCTTGCTGATTTCGCTAGCGACCAGAGGCTGGAAATTGGCGAGGATCGCGATGATGCGCCACTGCGGCGTAGTTAGCGGATGGCGGTCGCGCTTGTAGACGCGGCCGCTCTCGCGCAGCATGCCTGCGGCGACGATCGCCATGCGGTAAGGGAGATAATCCCTGAGCTGCAGAATATCAGGCCTTACAGGCGCCTCCGCCGGAGCGGTCCGTCTGGTTGCGGGTTTGAGTCGCCGATTGCCTGACATGAACATTCTGGGGTTATGACAGAAACGATCGTGTTCGTGCGTCCTTGCCTACCGGCGCAACCGAACAGTCAAGCCGCGCGCAAACACGATGCGCGGCCTGGTGCCAGTACCGCAATCTCATGCGAGCGCTCCGCGGACGAATTGCCATACCGCTTCCGGCTGCTCGACGTGTGGGTTGTGGCCCGCGCGGTCGAACAGCATTGGGGTGGGGTCGAATGCCTTCATGTCGTCAGCCGAGACCATCGGATCGTTCGAGCCGGCCGCGAGCCGCAGCGGTGCCTTTGCCGCAGCGACGAAATCCTCCACCTTTGGCCCCACAGCGGCGTGGATCAGCGGATCGGCGGCAAGGCGGAAGCGGCCGTTTTCCGTGCGGACGCCGCTCAAGGCGGCGGACGCCAAGGGATCGATGAGGCCGATCAGGCCGGAAACCTTCAGGTAGCGATCGACCGCCTCGGCTTCAGTGTCGAACCAGCGGATCGGCGTCTGCGCGAACTGCTGCAATTTGGCCTCCTCTTCCGGCGTCCACCGGATCTTGATTCCAAACGCAGCCACCTGCCGGACCCGCAGGCCGTACCAGCCGGTCGCCAGCGCCAGCGCGACGATGCCACCCATGGAATGGCCGACGACGATCGTCTCCTCGTCCTGGCTGAGCAGCGCCGCCATGTCGGCGGCATGGCCGCCATAGCTATAGGGCGCGCGGTGAGCCGAGCGGCCATGCCCGCGCAAATCAGGAATGACCCAGCGGCCGTGCCACCGCGCGCGCAGGATCGGCTTCCAGCCCTCCCAGACGTCGCCATTGGCGTTAAGCCCATGGAGTAGAAGCAGCGTCGGCGTGCCGCTGCCGCCTTCTTCGACGTAGACATCGACGCCGGCTGCAATCTTCCGCGTCATTAGCTTGCGTCCTGCCTTTGCCGTCAGATCACGCGCCCACGGCCGGCCCAGTACGGTTCTCGCAATCTGCGTTTTGCGACCTTTCCCGGTCCAGTCTTGGGCAATTGCTCGCTGGAGAAATCCACCGATTTGGGAATCTTGTAGCCGGCAATCCGCCCGCGACAAAACTCGATCAAATCCTGCGCCGACGCACTCGCACCGTCGTGCAGAACGACGATGGCTTTCACCGCCTCCGTCCACTGCTCATCTGGTACGCCGATCACCGCTACTTCATGCACCGCCGGATGGGTCGACAACAGGTTCTCGACTTCAACCGAATAGACGTTCTCACCGCCAGTGATGATCATATCTTTCTTGCGATCGACGACGAACAACCGTTGCCGGTCATCGAGATAGCCCATGTCACCGGAGTAATACCAACCGTTACGGAGCGCGTCGGCGGTGGCTTTCGGCTTGTTCCAGTAGCCCGCCATCACCCGCGGCCCTCCGACGACGACTTCGCCGACCTCGCCCGCGCCAAGGCGCCGGTCGTCATTATCGATGATGCCCAGTTGAATATGCGGGACCGCGCGCCCCGCCGATGCGGTCAGCGCGACCCGCTCTTCCGGCCCTTCGACGCAGAAGTCCTCGGGATGGCCGAGCGTGGTGATTCCCGAGGTCTCGGTGATGCCGTAGCCGTGAATATAGGTGGTGGAGATGGTCTTGACCGCTTTCTGCAGGATACCCAGGGGGGTGGGCGATCCGCCATACATGATGAAACGTAGGCTGCTGAGGTCGTAATCGCCGATCTTCGGATGATTGGCCATGATGTTGATCAGCGTGGGCGGTATGCCGGTGCTGGTAGCCTTGGTCCGTTGCACCACCTGCATGAGACCTGGCGGCGTGAAATGTACGGCGACCTGCGGTGCGCCGAGCAGCGGCATCGACCAGACCGACCAGGCATCGACCAAATGGAACATCGGTGCTGCATGCAGCCAGATGTCTCGCTCGCTGAGCGCGAGTCCGACGATAGCGTCGAGCGCACTGGCGATCATGTTCCGGTAGGAGAGGCACACGCCCTTGGGTTCACCCGTCGTTCCGCTGGTGTAGTAGATCTGACAAACGTCGCCGAGATCGACTTCGGCGCATGTCATGTCGGGTGCGGCCTCGGCCAGCGCCCCTTCATAGTCGAGGGTCTGGGGCGGATAAGGCGACTTGCCATAGGCAAACGCGATTTCGACAGTCGAGAGGTTGTCGCGCAGGCTGGCGAACGTGGAAAAGAAGCTGTCCGAGACCAGGATCGCTTTCGCTCCCGCGTCATTGAGAATGTATTTCAGTTCCGGCTCGGCCAGGCGTGAGTTCAGCGGCACGAGGACCATGCCGGCTTGCGCACAAGCATAATACGCTTCTGCATAGCGATGCGAGTTCACGTCGAGAATGGCGACGCGATCCCCCTGTGCCACTCCCCTGGCCTTGAGTGCGCCGGCCAGCGCATCGACGCGGCGGCCGAGTTCATTGAAGGTGAAGCGGGCCTCGCCGTCCCACATCGCCAAGCGATTGGGGAACATGGCGCGGGCCCGCGGCAGGATGTGCGAAATTGGCAGCACGGCGTTCCTCCCCGCTGCAGTCTTGCCAGCTACTTGCCCTTGAACTTCGGCTTCCGTTTCTCGAAGAAGGCGCGCATACCTTCCTTGTGGTCCTCGGAGAGAACCAGCACGCTCTGTCCCAGACGTTCGATGTAACGGCCGGTATGCATGTCGGTGTTGAGGCAGAGGTTGATGACGTATTTCGACATGCCCATCGCAAAGGGCGCCTTCGTCGCCAGATTCTCCGCGTAGGCATAAGCCTCCTTAAGCAGGTCACCGGCCTTCACCACGTGGTTGACGAGCCCGATGCGCCAAGCTTCGTCGGCGCCGATCGGATCGCCGGAAATGACCATTTCCTTGGTCTTGGCGAGGCCCACATAGTGGATCATGCGGTTGCAGGCGCCGCTCGCCGGGATGCAGCCGATATGGTTCTCGATCAAGCAGAACTTCGCGTCGGCGGCGGCAAACAGGATGTCGCACGACAGCGCCAGCTCGACTCCGCCGCCGTAGCAGATGCCGTTGATCGCCGCGATGACCGGCTTCTCCAGCGCCTCGAGGTTGTCGAAGCCCATGTGGTTCTGACGATAATAAAAGCGAAAGGCTGGCGGGTTCTTCTCCCCGCCCATGACGCTCAGATCGACGCCTGACGAAAACGCTCTGCCATTGCCGGTGATCACCAGGACACGGATGCTGTCATCATAGGCGCAGCGCGCAATGATCTCGTTCCATTCCTTGAAC